>CAZJUJ010000001.1:0-91029 GCA_964549135.1 uncultured Oscillospiraceae bacterium
TTTCGGGAGGGTGCGGGAGGGGACTTTTGACTCAAAAGTCTCCTCCCGCAAATATTTTTCCCCGTTTTCCCGTCCCCTATCAGCCCAGGTAATGGCTCATGGCCAGCATCAGGCAAAAGCCCGCCAGCAGGGCATAGGTCGCCCCGCATTCCGCGCCGTGGGCATGGGTTTCGGGGATCATTTCATCGCTGATCACATACAGCATGGTACCGCCCGCGAAGGCCAGGGCGAAGGGCAGAATCGCGGCAGAGATGCTCACGGCAAAATAGCCCAGCAGCGTGCCCAGCACCTCAATCACCCCCGTCAGAATGGCCAGCACCAGGGTACGTCCCGGCCGCATGCCCGCCGCCAGCATGGGCGCAATGATCACCATGCCCTCGGGAATATTCTGCAGCGCAATGCCCGCCGCAATGGTCAGGGCCTCGCCCGTATCCCCGGTGCCAAAGCCCACCCCGGCTGCCAGCCCTTCGGGCAGATTATGAATGGCAATGGCCAGCACGAAGAGAAGCACCCGATCCGCCGTTTCAGCGCCGCCGGGATGCATTTCCGCCTCCATGCCGCCCAGCTGATGCAGATGCGGCACCAGCCGATCCATCAGCCGCAGGCATAGCGCGCCGCAGAAAATGCCGATCACCGTCACCAGGCAGCCGCTCCCCCCGCCATATTCCATGGAGGGCAGGATCAGCCCGATGACCGCCGCCGCCAGCATCACCCCGGCGGCAAAGGCCAATACAATATCGCTGAAGCGATGCGATATTTTTTTGAACGCAAAGCCCAGCGCCGCGCCGATGATCGTTGCGCCGCCTACCCCCAGCGCCGTCAGAAATACAATCTGCATGTCATTCGCCTCCCCGGATTGCATTGGTTCATCCTATGCCGCCCGCCTGCCGCCCGTTCCGCCCTCTGCCTGGAAAAGAGGCCCTTCAGCGTCCTTTTGAGATACTGAAGGGCCTTTCCTCAAAGGCGGCAAAGGGCCGCCGCGCCGCCTCCGCCCAAGCCGCCTTACAAGCAGCCGGGGCGAACGCGCCGGATTATTTCATGTACTGGATGAATTTTTCCGCCTTGCGGCCCACCACGGCATAGGCCCGGGGCCCGCCGAAAATCCGCGCCGCAATATCGCTGACAGCATCCGGGGTGACCCGGTCAATGGCGGCAATGGTTTCCTCCGGCGGAATGGATTTACCCAGCAGAATCTGATTATGCCCCAGGGCGCTCATCCGATTGTAGGCGCTTTCCAGCCCCAGAATGAAGCTACCCTTGAGCTGGGCCTTGGCCTGGGTGAATTCCTTTTCCGTCATGCCGCTGGCCAGCAGCTTCTCAATTTCGATATCCGTCTGCTCCAGCACCATTTTGGCATGCTTGGGCGATGTAGCGGCGTAAATGGTAAATTCGCCGCAGCCCGGATAATTGGATGGCCCGGAATAGACGGAATAGGCCATGCCCAATTCCTCGCGAATGCGCTGGAACAGCCGGGAGGACATCCCGCCGCCCAAAACATTATTCAGCACCGCCATGGGATAAATGTCCTGGCTGCCCATCTTACTTCCACGGAAGGAAAGGCAGAGATGCACCTGCTCGGTATCCTTATCCCGATAGAGCTTTCGCGGCGCGTCAATGGCAACGCTTTCGGGAAAGCTTTCGCCCTCCGCCCCCTGCCAGGCGCCGAATTTTTCCTCCATCAGTTCCTTCAGGCTCGCCATTTCCACATTTCCGGCCACCGCCACGACGGCATTTTTGGGCCCGTAATGGCGCTTTCTGAAGGCGCGCAGATCATCCGGCGTGTAGGCAGATATCCTTTCGGCGGGGCCCAGAATGGTCTGCCCCAGGGATTGCGCGCCAAAGACCGCCTCCGCCAGCAGATCATAGACCACATCCTCGGGCGAATCCTCCACCATGGCGATCTCTTCCAGCACCACGCCCCGCTCCTTATCCGTTTCCGCCGGATCCAGGCTGGGATTGCATACAATATCCGCCAGAATATCCGCCGCCAGGGGCAGATCCTCATCGATGACCTTGGCATAATAATTGGTGCAAAGCTTGCTGGTCGAGGCATTGAGATGCCCGCCAATGGCGTCCATTTCCTCGGCGATCTGCCGGGCGGAGCGCTTTTTTGTGCCCTTAAAGGCCATATGCTCCATGAAATGGGAAAGGCCGTTTTCCTCCGGGGATTCCAGCATGGATCCCGCCTTTACCCATACGCCGATGGAAGCGGAACGAAGATAGGGCATGGCTTCCACCAGCACCGTCAATCCATTTTTCAGCGTAAATTTTTCCACGCCATATCGCTCCTTGCCTGATTTTGAAAAAGAAGGGGAAACTGCAATTAGCTTCCCCCTCTTGATGAAAAATTATGTTTGCTTCTTCCAGCCCGAATTACCGGCGATCGGGGCGGCCATCCCGGCGGGGAGGACGCGCACCGGCGGGAGCGGGACGGGAGAAATTGGTGTTTTCGTAAACGATATCGTTGCGGATCAGGTTGATGCGGCCCTGAGAATCAATCTCGCATACCTTCACTTCGATTTCGTCGCCGATGTTTACCACATCCTCCACCTTTTCCACGCGCTTGTTATCCAGCTTGGAAATATGGATCATGCCATCCTTGCCGCCCACCAATTCCACAAAGGCGCCAAAGTTCATAATGCGAACCACCTTGCCCAGGAATACATCGCCCACCTCGATATCCTTGGCGATGCCCATGATAATGGATTTCGCCTTATCGGCAGCGGCCTGATCGGGGGTGGAAATGAAGACGCGGCCATCATCCTCGATATCGATCTTCACGCCGGTTTCGGCAATGATCTTATTGATCATCTTGCCGCCGGGCCCAATGACCTCGCGGATCTTATCGGGATTGATGGTGAACTGGATGATCTTGGGGGCGTACTTGGAAAGATTCTCCCGGGGACGGCCGATGGTCTCCAGCATGATGCCCAGAATATGCAGGCGGCCCTTCAGCGCCTGATTGAGGGCGCGGGAGAGAATTTCGCGGTTGATGCCCTTGATCTTGATATCCATCTGGATGGCGGTGATGCCGTTCATGGTACCGGCCACCTTAAAGTCCATATCGCCCAGGAAATCCTCCAGGCCCTGGATATCGGTCAGCACCTCGATCTTGCCGGTTTCCGCATCCTGGATCAGGCCCATGGCCACACCGGCCACGGGGGCATGAATCGGCACGCCCGCATCCATCAGCGACAGGGTGCTGCCGCAGACGGAAGCCATGGAAGAGGAGCCATTGCTGCCCATAATTTCGGAAACCAGGCGCAGCGCATAGGGGAATTCAGCCTCGGTGGGGATAACGGGCACCAGCGCGCGCTCCGCCAGCGCACCATGGCCGATCTCCCGGCGGTTGGGGCTGCGCAGCCTGCCGGCCTCGCCGGTGGCGTAGGAGGGCATATTATACTGATGCATGTAGCGCTTGCTTTCCTCGTTGGAAAGGCCATCCAGCTGCTGGGCCTCAGAAACCATGCCCAGGGTGGTAATGGTCAGCGCCTGGGTTTCGCCGCGGGTGAAAACGGCGCTGCCATGGGTGCGGGGCAGCACGCCCACTTCGCACCAGATGGGGCGCACCTCGGTGACCTTGCGGCCATCGGGACGGATGCCCTCATCCAGGATTTTGCGGCGCATAACCTCTTTATTCAGGTAATACAGCGCATCGGCCACTTCGCCCTCCCGGCCGGGGAAAATATCGGCAAAATGCGCGGCCACATCGGCGGAAACCTCGGCTTCCCGGGCCTGGCGCTCCTTGCGGACGAAGGTGGAGTAGACATACTGGCATTTTTCATAGGCGTATTCCCGCACGGCGGCCTTCACGTCATCGCCGGTCAGCACCAGGGGGAATTCGCTCTTTTCCTTGCCGATTTCCGCCGTGATCTTTTCCTGGAAGGCCACCAGTTCCTTAATGCTCTCATGGGCAAAAAGGATGGCGTCCATCATGGCATCCTCGCTGACCTCATTGGCGCCCGCTTCCACCATCATGATGGCGTCCTTGGTGCCGGCCACGGTGACATGCATATCGGATTTGGCGGATTGCTCCTCATCGGGGTTGATGATCATTTCGCCATTTACGCGGCCCACCACCACGGCAGCCGTGGGGCCGCCCCAGGGGATATTGGAGATCATCAGCGCGATGGAAGAGCCCAGCATGGCGGGGAATTCCGGGGGGGTATTGGGATCGACGGACAGGGTCTGGGCCACCACCTGCACATCATTGCGCAGGCCCTTGGGGAACAGGGGGCGCAGGGGCCTGTCAATCAGGCGGCAGGTCAGCGTCGCCTTTTCGGTGGGGCGGCCCTCCCGCTTGATGAAGCCGCCGGGGATCTTGCCCACGGCATACTGCTTTTCTTCGAAATCCACCGTCAGGGGGAAGAAATCCACGCCTTCACGGGGCTTGTCCGAAGCGGTGGCATTGACCAGCACCACGGTATCGCCGTAGCGAACCACGGCGGAACCGCCGGCCTGCTGGGCATATTTGCCGAATTCCAGGGTCAGGGTACGGCCGGCAAATTCCATCGAGTAAGCTTTGTAATCCATTTTTTCTTCTTCTCCTCACACACACACTTTCCTGACGGCCCCTGCCGCCGGAAGAATACAAAAGGCTATCGGCTGAATTTTTTTCCAGCCGATAGCCCGATGCGCATTACTTACGCAGACCCAGCTTGGCAATCAGTTCACGATACCGCTCAATATCGGTCTTCTTCAGATAATCCAGCAGGCCACGGCGCTGACCAACCATCAGCAGAAGGCCGCGGCGGGAATGATGATCCTTCTTGTTGAGCTTGAGATGCTCGTTGAGGTGATTGATGCGCTGAGTGAGCAGAGCCACCTGCACCTCGGGGGAGCCGGTATCGCCTTCGTGACGGGCATAGGTTTCCATGATCTGGGCTTTGAGCTGCTTATCCATGAGTGTTTCCTCCTTCTTGGGGCGTGGCGGCCCCTGCTTCAATCGCCATGTTCTCAGGCACGCGTTGGAGTATCGCCAGCCCGGGAAAATGGTTCTAAAAACCACGCCTTTCATTTTATCATGATCGGCGTGGTTTGTAAATATGCTATAGATGCTTTTTTCCGATTTTTTCGGAATTATTCCGCCTTTTCTTCGGCGTTCCGGCGATTGAAGAGGACATTGACCAGAATGCCCAGGATCAGCGCGGTGGCGATGGAGGAAATTTCCACCGGGCCCAGCTTCAGCGTCAGCCCGCCGATGCCGGTTACCAGAATGGCAGCCACCACAAACAGATTGCGGTTATCGCCCAGATCCACATGCTGTACCATCTTCAGGCCGGAAACGGCGATGAAGCCATAGAGCGCGATGCACACGCCGCCGGTGATGCAGGCGGGGATGGAATTAACAAAGGCGGTAAAGGGGCCAAAGAAGGAAAGCACGATGCAGTATACCGCCGCCAGAGCGATGGTGGAAATGGAGGCGTTGCCGGTGATGGCCACGCAGCCCACGGATTCGCCGTAGGTGGTATTGGGGCAGCCGCCCACGAAGGAGCCGATGATGGAGCCGACGCCATCGCCCAGCAGCGTGCGGTCAAGGCCGGGATCGGTGATCAGATCGCGGTCAATGATGGTGGAAAGATTCTTGTGATCGGCGATATGCTCCGCCAGCACCACGAAGGCGACCGGGGCAAAGAGCATGAAGATATTCAGCACGGTGCTGAAGCCATCAAACTTGGAGAAGCCCTCGGTGAACATGCCGACGAAGGTGAACTTGGGCACTTCAAAGAGCTTTACGCCCTCAAAGGCGGCCAGGTTAACCAGATGGGTGGCTTCATAGCCAAAGATCAGGGTCAGCACAAGGGCGATCACATACGCGCCCAGAATACCAATCACGAAGGGGATCAGCTTCATGCCCTTGCTGCCCTTGGTGGAGGCAAAGACGGTGATCATGAAGGCGATCACGCCCACCAGGATGTGGAGCAGGCTGTAGCCGCTGGTCGTCGCCGCCGCGGCAACATCGCTGACCACGCCGGAAATCTGATCGACGCTGGTGACCTCCGCAAACTTGGTCTGCACCAGCCCAAGCAGCTGCGACAGATTCATATCGCCATTCAGATTCGCCAGATTATTCACGGCGCTGCCGCACAGGGAAAGACCAATCAGCGCCACGGTGGGGCCGATAACAACGGGAGGAAGCAGCTTGTTGACCCAGGCAGAGCCGGTCTTTTTCACGATCACGGCAATCAGCACATACACCAGCCCTGCAAATACCGCGCCCAGGAAGATGCCCATGTAGCCAAAGGCCACCGCGCCGCACAGAGGAGCAATGAAGGCAAAGGAGCTGCCCAGGAAAACGGGGCTCTTTTTCTTGGTCATGAAGATGTAAAACAGGGTGCCAAAGCCGGCGCCGCACAGGGCCGCAGGCTGGCTCATGTACGCAGTGCTCGTGTTTCCATTCACCAGAATCGGCACCAGCAGGGTGGCGGCCATGATGGCCAGCAGCTGCTGCAGGGCGAAGATGAGGTTCTTTCTGATCGGCGGCTTATCCGCGATGTCGTAAACCAGTTTCATTGGTATTCCCCCCGTTTGATTTTTTATATCAACGCCGAAGCGTTCATATCACCATGGCGGAATCCTGGCGCAATTTTTGCCAAACCCTGGTGATTATATCGTTTTCAGAGAGAAATGTCAATCTCTCTGTCAAAATAATTCCCCCGCTCCATTATCTCCGCGCCCGGGGCCGGCAAAAGCATCCCAAGAAAATAGGCCGCTTCTGCAAAAAACGTCCTTTTCATTTTCCGCATTCCTTCGCGAAATGAGCCTGACGCTTGATACAGAAACGGCAAAACTATTCTTTTTTAGCTTTCCGCCGGGGCGGGCGCGGCCTGTTCCGCCGTTTCCCCGCCCCATGGAAAACCGATTATTTATCCTGCTGCTTATCCTGCTTTTTCAGGGTAATCACCACATGCCGGTTGGGCTCCTCCCCCTCGGAATGGGTGGTCACCGCTTCATGATTCTGCAGCGCGCTGTGCAGAATGCGGCGCTCGTAGGGATTCATGGGCTCCATGGCCACCCGGCGGCCGGTCTTGACGCAGCGATTGGCCATGCGGTTGGCCAGCCGGATCAGGGCCTCCTCCCGCTTGGCGCGATAGCCCTCGGTATCCAGCGTGACGCGGATATAGCCGTTCTGGCCCTTGTTGACCTGCAGGCTGGTAAGATACTGCAGCGCATCCAGGGTTTCGCCCCGGCGACCAATCAGGATGCCCAGGGTATCCCCTTCCATGTTGACCCGCACATTGCCATCCTCATCGGTGGCGACGGCCACGGAAACATTCACGCCCATGAGCTTGGTCAGGTTCTGAAGGAATTCCTGGGCGCGGCCGGCAGCGGTGGCGCGATCGGCCTGCTCGGCAGGCACGATTTCCTTAACGGGCCTGGGCTCCTTGTTTTCCTTGCTCTCCTTATTTTCCCGGGGCTCCTTCACTTCCTTGGGCTCCCGGGGTTCCTTATTCTCCCGGGGCTTGCGGGCGGGCTCCGCTTTCTTTTCGGCGGGCTTTTCCTGCCGGGGAGCGGGCTTCTTTTCGGGAGCGGGCTTCTTTTCCTGGATGGGCCGGGCGACGGGCTTTTCCTCCGCCAGGGTGCCCTCAAACAGGGCATGGGCCACGTTCTCCTCGGCCTCTTCCTCTTTCAGTGTCAAGCGCACCTTGGCGGGACGGGAGCCAAAGAGGCCAAAGAGGCCCTTGCTGCCCTCCTCCAGAATATCCACCGTCACTTCGCTGATGGATACGCCCAGATGCTCCAGACCACTGGAAATTGCCTCTTCAATGGTACGGCCGGATACTTCGTAATTCTTCATTATTTGACAGACCCCTCTCCAGATGCGGACTTGGCTTTTTTCTGATCCACATGATCAAAATATTTGGTAATCAGCACGCTCTGCACGCCCATGAACACATTGGAGGTGACCCAATAGACGGCAAAACCGGCGTTGGAGGTTAAGCAGAAGAAGACGGACAGGACGGGGAAAAACCATTTCATGAAATTGGCGGTGCCATTCTTCTGGCCGTTGGCGCTCACATCCTGATTCTGCTGGGGGGTGAGCTTGGTCTGCAGAATCTGGGTAATCCCGGCCAATACGGGCAAAATCAGCAGGCCGTTATATTCCTTAAAGACGGTCAGCTTGAAGAGGAAGAAATTGACGTTTGTCCATCCCGGCACGGTCTGCACCGCCTCGGCGTAGACGTCAATCTGGCTCAGCGCCTGGGTAATAAAGGCAACGCTCTGCTTCATGGCCTCATCGGTGCTGAAATCCAGCACGGCATCGGGAACCAGAGCCAGGCCCTGGGCAATGGCCGCCAATTGATCCTCGGAAAGCAGCGCATACGCCCGCTGCCATACATCCCGGGTGATCAGCCCCAGGCTGCTGGCATCCGGCGCAATGGAGGCAAAGGGAGAATCGGTCATCCAGATATTCTTGATCCAGAGGAAGCGATCCGCCGTCATGATGGCGTTTTCATCCCCGGCAAGGAAGCGGAAGGCCTGCAGCGCCAATTGCTCATTGGCGATCTGGCGCATGGCGGAAAACATGGCGATCATCAGCGGCCAGGTCAGCAGCATGGGCAGGCAGCCGGACATGGGATTGTAATGCTCCTTGCGCATAAGCTCGGCCTGCTTCTGCTGGAATTTCTGCTTGTCATTGCCGTATTTCTTCTGCAGCGCATTCAGCTTGGGCTGAATTTCGGTCATCTTGCGCATGCTCTTGCGGCTCTTGAAATCAAAGGGCAGGCAGACAAGACGCATCAGTATCGTAAAGATGATGATGGATACGCCGTGGTTATTGACGATTCCGGTGATGAACTCCAGAACACTGGAGAGAAAGCTTACAATGGCGTTCAAGGATTCTCGTCCCTCCTGATGATGGTACTGGGTGCTTCCGGAACGGGATCGTATCCGCTCTTTCCGGAAAAGGGATGACACCGCAAAATGCGCCTGATGGCCAGATAGCTGCCGTATCCCGGGCCGAAGCGCTCAATGGCCGTCATCGCATATTCGGAGCATGTGGGGATGAAGCGGCAGCAGCCCGGCTTGTGCGGGCTGATCTGCCTGCGATAAAACCGGATCATCGCAAGCAAGAGCCGCTTCATGGCTTTTCATCCTTGTAGAGCCCCTGCCTGCGCAGCAGATACTGCAGGGACGAAGACAGCCGGGAGAAATCGGCCTGAGCGGCGGCCTCCCGGGCGGTAACCACATAGAGCCCGCGCTTAAGCAGGGGCATCTGGGCGCGGAAGGCCTCCCGCAGCCTGCGTTTTACCTTATTTCTTGTAACCGCATTGCCGATTTTCTTGCTGACCGCAAAGCCAACCAGGAGCCTGGGCCCCCGGACGAAGCCAATTGCCATTTCCCGGCATGCCCCGCCCTTGCCCTTTTTGTAGACATAGCGGAATTGCCCGTTTTTTCTGAGGCGATACTGCTGTTCCATGGGCCCTCCCAAAGGCAGAATCCGCGCATCCCCCGCCCGCAGGCGGAAAATGCCCGGTTTTCCTGCATACAGCAAAACCCGCCCCCTTGTTTTCATGCACGCTGGCAAGCGCAGGGGCGGGCTAAGCCATGCAAGAGTGCGGTTAGACCGTCAGTTCCTTCCGGCCACGACGGCGGCGGGCGGCCAGCACGCGGCGACCATTCTTGGTGCTCATGCGGGCGCGGAAACCGTGAACCTTGTTGCGCTGGCGTTTCTTCGGCTGATAAGTGCGTTTCATGATGACAACAACTCCTTCTAAATTGCAAAATGCCTGATGGCATTATTTCGCGCATTGTGATAGAAAGCACCACAAGACAGCCATTATAGTATAGCCGTCGGGGGGCTTTGTGTCAAGTCATTTTCCGTTTTTTCTTGCAGATTTCTTTCAGAAATCCCGGAAAATGTCACGGATTGGCCGCAATTTCCTGGCGCAGCACCCGCAGATTATCCAGCTGCTGGGACAGACCGGCGTCCGCATGCTCCATCAGCTGCTCCACCGCGCCATGCACCCGATTGGAATAATCCTCGCATTCCCGGTGGGCGCTTTCCAGCATCTCCTGGGCCTCGGCCTGGGCACGGGCGATGATTTCGCTGTCGGATACCATCTGCTGGGCGCGGGCCTGGGCATCGGCCACCAGGGCGCTTGCCCGGGCCTGGGCATCGGCCAGCATGGCATTGGCCTGATCGGTGGCGGAGCGCAGGGTTTCCTGGGCCCGGGCCTGGGCGTCGGCTACCGTGGCCTCGGCCTGCTGCTTGGCGCTGTCCAGGGTGGCCTTGGCCTGGGCGTTGGCGCTGTCTACAGTCTTTTTTGCATTCTGATTGGCATCCCGGGTGGTTTCATCGGCCAGCCGGTTGGATTCATCGATGATCTGCTGCTCCAGCGCCAATAGCTGCCGGGCCTGCTGCAGATCGGCGGGAATACTGTCCTCCAGCCGGCGCAGCAGCCCGCTTACCTCCTCCTTATCCACCATCAGCTTATTGGTCAGCGGAAAGGCCTTGGCATTGGAAATGATCAGGTTCAGCCGATCAATCAGTTCAAAGGTCATCAGCTTGGTTGCAGACATGATTGCCCCTCCTCAAGAATTTGATTTTGATTTTTGAAACGCATTCAGAATATCCGGCAGTATCTCCTGCGGCACATAGGCCGACAGATCCGCGCCAAAGGCGGCCAATTGCCGCACCATGCTGGCGCTGATCTCCCCGTGTTCCGGAGAGGCGGGCAGAAAAAGCGTTTCCAGCCCGGGATTCAGCTGCCGGTTAATCCGGGCCATCATGGTTTCGCTTTCCAGATCGGCCACGCCCCGCACGCCGCGGATCACCACATGGATATTTTCTTCCTTCGTCAATTGGGCCAGCAGCCCGCCGTAGGAAAGAATCCGCACGTTTTCGATGGCGGCGCAGGCCTTTTTCAGCATTTCCAGCCGCTTTTCCACCGGGAAGCAGCCCTGCTTATCGGGGTTATGCAAAACCCCCACCACCACCTGATCAAAGAGCCGGGACGCCCGGATGATCACATCCATATGCCCCCGGGTCACCGGATCAAAGCTGCCCGGATAGAGGCAGATCCTCTCCCCCATTTATTCTTCCTCCCCTGTGCGTCCAAAAAAGCTCAGCCCGGTAATGCCGTATTCCCTGCGGTTCATCAGCGTCAGCGTATCCGGCGGGGCAGGCGGGGTTTCCCGGGCATGCTCCACCACGATTACGCCCCCCGGGGCCAATATGCCCTCACGCTCCAGCCGGGCGCAGATGCCGCTCATATCCATTCGATAGGGCGGATCCAGAAAGATCAGATCAAACTGCGCGCCCTCGCGCTCCATCAGGGCAAGCGCCGCCGTATCCCCCATCCGCAGAAGCCGCGTTTTTTCCCCGCAGCCCAGCGCTTCTATATTTTCCGCGATGATCCTGCAGGCCCGGGCAGAGGCATCCGCCATAACGGCGCTTTGGGCCCCGCGGCTGATGGCCTCCAGGGAAAGCGCGCCGCTGCCAGCATACAGATCCAATACCCGCGCCCCGGGCAGACGGCGAAGCAGCATGCTGAACATGGCTTCCTTCACCCGATCCGCTGTTGGGCGGGTATCCATGCCCTCGGGGGCCTTCAGCCGCCGGGAGCGCATTTCACCAGCAATGATACGCATTGGTCAGATAATCTCGTTTTTCTTGGCCTGGGCCTGCCGCGCCCGCATGGCCTTCTTTTCCCGGCGCTGGCGGCGCTTGGTGCTGGTCTTGATATCGCCATGCACCATGGCGCGGGAGCGGGGCCCGGTCAGATAGCCCAGCGGATAGCCAAAGAAGGGCAGGAGCGCCAGCAGCGGGCTCAGCCGATCCATCAGCAGCATCATATCCGCCTGATCCGAGGTGGCAATATTGGCAAAGGGGAAAATCAGCACCCGGGCCGCCAGGCGAATCACATCGGCAAGGCCGATGCCGGCCTCCTGATTCAGGTAATAGGAAAGGGGGGCCATCACCTCGTCATGCCCCTCATAGGCGCTTACCCAGCTGGGCAGCGTCTGCAGGGAATAGACCTGCTTTTCAGCCATCAGCGCATGGGGAATGCAGATCACCAGCGCGGGGATGGCGCAGATCAGGAAAATATACCAGCCCTTCAGGGGATGATAGCAGCGCTCCGTATCCTTTGGGCTTACGCTCTTTCCGCTCTGCTCCCGGCCATAGGCGATTTCGCCCAGCGCCGTTTCCGCTTCGCCCTGATGCGCGCCGTTGATATACAGAATCATGCCGCAGACGATCACCAGAAGCAGATTGGCCCCAATGCGCAGCCACGCCTGATCAAACTGCAGCGAAGCGCCCAGAATCAGATAGAAAAATGCAAATACCAGATAATACAGCATCAGCTTAAAGCCCTGCTTCCTTGCATAGGCATTGCGCCAGGTGCCCTGCTTGTAGGGCTTAAAAATCAATTCGCGCTTCTTTTTGTTTTTCTTTGCTTTTTCCTGCATGCTAATCACCTTTTACGCCTTTATTCGATATAGATTACCGGCACCCGGGCATTGGGCGAAAGCAGCATTTCATAGCTGATGGTGCCCGCCCAGGCGGCCAATTCCCCGGCGGAGATTTCCTCTCCGCCCTGCCTGCCAAGCAGCACGGCCTCCGTGCCCACGGCAGCATCCCCCTCTGAAAGCGCCGATACATCCGCCATCATCTGATCCATGCAGATTCGGCCCAGCACGGGGCAGCGCACCCCATGAATCAGCACCTGGGCCTTGCCGGAGAGCGCCCTGTGATAGCCGTCCCCATAGCCCACAGACAGCGTGGCCACCCGCATCCGTTTTTCCGCCCGGAAGGTGCAGCCATAGCCGATGCAGTCCCCCGGCGCAATTTCCTTGACATGGACGATCTGGGTATGCCAGGAAAGCGCGGGCTCAAGGGGCGGCCCGCCATTTGCCGCAGGGCAGCCGTAGAGCGAAATGCCCTGGCGCACCATCTGATAGCGCGCCTCCGGATAGCGGATGGCGGCGGCGCTGGCAGCGGCATGGAAAAGAATATCCTGGGGCAGAAGACGGCGCATTTCCTCAAATGCGGCGATCTGGCCCCGGGTATAATCCTCCGCTTCCCCGTCTGCATCGGCAAAATGGGTAAAGGCGCCGGTCAAATGCACATGGGGCGCCTTTTTTAGGGCGGAAAGCAGCCCCTGTAATTCCTCTGCGCTGCGCACGCCGATGCGGCCCATGCCGGTATCGCATTTGATATGCACCTGCGCTTCCATCCCCAGCCGTACCGCCGCATTTTCCAGGTATTCCACCCGCCTGGCATCAAACACCGTCTGGGTCAGCCCATAGCGCACGCTGGCCTCCGCCCCCTGGGCATTGACCGCGCCCAGCACCAAAATCGGTGCTTCCACGCCGGAAAGGCGCAGCTTCTCCCCCTCTTCGGGCAGGGCCACGCCCAGCCAGTCCGCCCCGTTTGCCAGGGCCGTTTTCGCCGTTCTGACGATGCCATGGCCATAGGCATTGGCCTTTACCACCGCCATCATATGGGGCGTATCGCCGCACGCCCTGCGAAGCCTGGCGGTATTCCGGGCAATCGCCCGCAGATCCACCTGAATCCAGGTTCCCCGGTATTGCTCCAAGGAACGCCTCCTCACCGCCGCCCTTTCCTGAAAAGAAAAGCAGCTGCTGCACATTGCGGATTTTTTCCCGGCATCGGAAAAATCAGTCCCCCCGCCGAAGGAGCCGTTCGGAAATGCCGCCGGCCTTTCCGCGTGCATTTCCCGCCTGCTCCCGGCCATAGAACCATTATAGCACATTGTTTTCCGAATCGCCATGATTATTTTCTGCCGTACCCCCTCTTTTTTTGGGGTTTTTCCGCTGCGGCACGAAACCGAAGCCCTTTTCCCCTCCGGGCGGCACGGCATGCATCCATCCGAAAAAAGGACGCGGCCCGCCCGGAGCGCCTGTCGTGCGCCTGATGCATGGCCCCATCCCTTTTTCATTTTTATCAGAGCTTCATCTTCCCGCCCTTTTTTCCGCCCAGGGCTACGCCGGAGAGAATATCCGATTGGAAGGCATAGCTGTTGCGCTCCTTTTCCTGCTGGGCGCGCAGGGCGCAATCCACCATTTCATCAATCAATTCCGCATAGGGCAGGCCCGTTTCCGCCCAGAGATAATAGGCCAGCGAGCCGGGAATGGTATTGATTTCGGTGATGTAATAGGCATCGCTGTGGCGATCCAGCATGTAATCAATGCGCACCACGCCCTTGCAGTCCATGGCATCAAAAATATCCAGGGATAATTGCTGCAATTCCCGGGTCAGTTCCTCGCCGATGGGCGCGGGAACGATGCGCTTGAGGCTGGCCATGCCCTTGCTGCCCGTGGAGCCCGCCAGATATTTTTCCGAAAAATCCAGAAAGCCCGCCCCGGAATTGGGCATTTCCAGCACGGAGGCCTTCCGCTTTCCGTCAAAGCCCGCCACAGAGCAATTCACCTCAATGGGCTTATCCAGTCCCTTTTCCACCAGCACCCGCCGATCATAGGAAAAGGCCAATTCCAGCGCTTTTTTCAGTCCCTCCCGGTCATCCGCCCGGCTGACGCCGATGGAGGAGCCCAGGCAGGCGGGCTTGACAAACACCGGGTAGGGCAGCTCCTTTTCCACCCGCTCCAGGCACGCCGTCTGTTCCTTTTCCCAGTCGGCGCGGGTCAGGGCGCAGTCCGGCAGGATGGGAAAGCCGCAGCCCCGGAAAAAGCGCTTCATGGTGATTTTATCCATGCCCACGGCAGAGCCCGTAATGCCGGTTGCGGCATAGGGAATATTGGCCATATCCAGTACGCCCTGGATCGCGCCGTCCTCGCCGTTAAGGCCATGCATCACGGGAATCACGCAGTCAAGCCTTGCCACCACCTTCTCCCTGCCGCCGCCAAAGAGGCCCTTGGCAGGCTCATAATGAATGAGCGCGCCGCTGCCCGCCGTCAGATCCAGATGCACGGGAAGAATATCCTTCCGGAAGGGATCAAAGGGCGTATAGGTTTTCATATCCAGTAGGGCTTCGCCGGTAAACCATTCGCCCTTCTGGCTGATATAGACGGGATAGACATCGTATTTTTCCCGGTTGACATTGCGCATAAGCTGCACCGCGCTGATAATGGCCACCTCATGCTCGCAGGTACGGCTGCCATAAATCACACCCAGCTGAATCTTGCTCATTTTTCCTTTCCTCCTCAGCCCTCGCTGTAATGATCGGGCAGATCGTTTTCATACATGACCACATCCCCGGGGCGGAAGCATTCCCGGCCAAAGGCCAGCGCCTCCTCCAGCGAGGCCGCCACATGAATGCTCTTTTCCGGAAAGCCCGCCTCCATAAGGCCCCGCCGGATGGGGGCCGTATGCTTTTTGCCCACCAGCACGGCGATATCCGCCGCCCCGGCCATGGCCAGGCCGAATTCGTAATTGTATTTTTCCTCCTCGGTGCCCAATTCCACCATGCCGGGGGTGACGATAATCCGCCGTCCCGGGAAGGAGGCAAGCACCTTCAGCGCCTCCCTGCTGGAGCGGGGATTGGTATTGAAGGCATCGTCAATCACCGTAATGCCACCGGCGGAGCGAAGCAGCTGCAGCCGATGCTCCACCGGGCGCAGCGCCGCAATGCCCCGGGCAATCTGCTCCCGGTTCAGGGCCAAATGCCTTGCCACAGCGCAGGCCATGAGAATATTCTGGATATTATGCTCGCCCAGCAGCGGCGTTGTGCATTCCAGCGGCTCCCAATCCCGGATCATCAGCGTAAAATGGCTGCCCTCCGGGGATACATGCACGTTTTCCGCCCATACGTCCCCCTGCTCCGTGCCCACCAGCGCCTTGGGCTTCTTCGTTTTTTCGTACAGCTCCGTAACGATCCCGCCGTCGTGAGAGAAAACGGCAAAGCCATCCCCGGGCAGGGCGTCAATTAATTCATATTTGGTCTGCTTAATTCTTTCCAGCGTGCGGAAGGTATCCAGATGCTGGGGGCCCACCGCCGTCAGGATCCCGATGTCAGGATGCACCAGACGCGAAAGCTCCCGGATTTCGCCCACATGCCTTGCGCCCATTTCCCCGATAAACACCTGATGGGAGGGAGAGAGCCGCTCCCGGATAATCCGGGTAACGCCCATGGGGGTATTGAAGGAGGCCGGGGTGGCCAGCACATTGTATTTCTGGGAAAGAATGGTGCTGAGGATAAATTTGGTGCTGGTTTTTCCGTAGCTGCCCGTAATGCCGATGCGGATCAGCCGCTCGTTTTCCATCAGCTTCCTTTCCGCATCCCGGAAATACAGCCTGAAAATCAGCTTTTCAATCGGCAGCGCAAGCAGCGCGGAAAGCGCCGTCACCAAAGGCAACAGCGCGCACACCGCCGTCATGCCCAGGGCCGCCGCGCCGATATCGCCATCAGACAAGGCATAGGAAAGGCCAAAGAGGAAAAGGATCACCAGCGAATGCACCAGATACAGCCGCTTCACCCGGGCCGTCAGCACGAATTTCTTCTTTTCCCGGCTTTTTTTCGCCCGGCTGTGGATGCAAAGAAGGCATGCCGCGCCGCCCAGCGAAAGCACGATCGTCATGCCCCAGGCCCTGACGGCGGAAAGCAGCGCCCCTTCCAGCGCCCCCGCCGCCGAATCCGCAGCGGCATTGGCCCCCGCCTGAATATCCGCCTGGAGGGCAGAAAGCGCGCCATCGGTCATAACACAGACGGCACGAAGGAACAGAAGCATCAGCCCCGTCAGCAGATACGGCAGAATCGCCCTTTTCCACTGGCGGAGGATGGTTTTCGCATAGCCCTGGAATTGATAGCTTTCCAGCTGGAAATAATGCATCAGCCGCCTGGAGGAAAGCACGCAGGCCCCGCCCAGGCAGATCAGCAGCACGAAAAACTGAAGCAGCATGGTTCGTCTCCCTTATTTCAGAAATGCCCTGACAACCGCCGTAAACCGGGGCCATTGCCGAAGATAGGCAAAATGATCGTCGTTTTCAAATACCACCAGCCCGGCATCCCGGATTTCCTTTTCCATGGTCTGCCCCATCCACAGGGGGGTATCCTGATCCTTTTCCCCCCAGATGAGCAGGGTAGAGGCCTGAATCCTGGGCAAAAGCGGCCGCAGATCCTCGCTGATCACCTTGACAAAGGTCTTGCGCATTTCTTCATCCAGGGCATTGTAATCCGCCGAGCCGTATTTTTCCCGCAGCCGCTTCATGGCCTTATCCATCCCCTTTTTCATCAGGGGACATTTGCCCATCAGCTCAAGCAGCCGCTTTTTTCTCCGATAGGCGGCGCTGCGCTTTTTCTGTTCTTTGCCGGGCTCCTTTTTCAGCCCTGCGCCGCCGGTAATCACCAGCCGCCGCACCAGCCCCGGCTCATTCGCCGCCAGATACAGCGCCACCCGCCCGCCAAAGGAATGGGCGATGATATCCGCCGGGATGATCCCCAGCTTTTCCATGATTTCCCGGACGCACCCGGCGTATTCCGCCACGCCCCAGGGCTCGGGAGGGCGGCCTGATTCGCCATGGGCCGGGAAATCGATGACCGTCACCCGGTAATCCCTGCCAAGCTCCCGGGCGATGGGCTCAAAATGCCGGATGGAGCAGCCCCAGCCATGCAGCAGCAAAAGCTGCGGGCCATGATCGCCCATCTGTTCATAATGAATCTCCACGCCCTTGGCCGTTAAGCGCATGATCTGCCCCTCCTGCAAAATCATTCCTGATAGTATATGGCAATTATTTCTTCTTCATTCTTCCCGGGAAACGCGCCAGATATAGCGGCATTTTTCCCGGGCGCCGGAGCAGATCAGCCGGTATTCCCCGGGCACCGCCACGATGCTTTCCAGGGTGCAGCCCAGCCTTTCGCAGGTTTTCCTGGAGGGCGTATTTTCCGGATTATTGGTGATGACAATGCTGCCCAGCTGCAGCCGCCTGAGCAGCGGCAGCATCAGCCTGCATGCCCGGGCCGCATAGCCATTGCCCCGGTATTCCGGCTCGATCCTGTAGCCGATATGGCCCAGATAATACAGCGCCGGGCTCTCCCCCAGCCGCAGGCTCACATAGCCCGCATATCGCTGGGTATCGCTTTTGTGGATGCGGAAGAGATAGCCGTCCCGGATTCCGCATTCGGGATCAGCCACCTCCTCATCCGATAGTATCAGATCGATTTCTCCATCGGAAAAGGTGGCCTTCCGGGAAAAAAGCCGAAGCAGTCTGCGCATGAAATCCACCTCTGAGAAAAGGACGGGCCGCGGCGCCTCCCGTCTCTATTCTATCACAAGATTCATTTCCAAACAATACCGCATGCCCGCGCCCGTCTTAGAACAGGGCGTTTACGAATTCCCTGGCGTCAAAGGCCTGCAGATCGTCAATCCCCTCGCCCACGCCGATATACCAGACGGGCACATTCAATTCCTTTCGGATGGCGATGGCCACGCCGCCCTTGGCGGTTCCATCCAGCTTGGTCAGGATGATGCCGCCGATTTCCGCCGCTTCCTTGAATTGCTTGGCCTGCTGAATGCCGTTCTGACCGGTGGTGGCATCCAATACCAGCATGCAGCGCATTTCGGCCTCGGGATATTCCCGGTCGATGATGCGGCGCATCTTGGAAAGCTCATCCATCAGGTTCTTTTTGTTGTGCAGCCGCCCTGCGGTATCCACGATCAGCAGATCGATCTTCTTGGCCTTGGCGGATTGCACCGCGTCATAGACCACGGCGGCGGGATCGCTGCCCTCCTGATGGCGGATGATGGGCACCTTGGCCCGCTCCGCCCAGACGGCCAATTGCTCGTCGGCGGCGGCCCGGAAGGTATCGGCGGCGGCCAGCATAACGCTGCGGCCGATTTCCTGGAAGCGCAGGGCCAGCTTGCCGATGGTGGTGGTTTTGCCAACGCCGTTGACCCCCACCACAAACATCACCATGGGCCATTTCAGGGGCGGACGGGGAATATTCATTTCCTCCACCAGAATCTGCTTGAATAATTCCTTGGCCTGATCGGCATCCCGGATGCCCTTTTCCTCCACCCGGGCCCGCAGCTTCTCCATAATATCCATGGTGGCGTTCATGCCCACGTCTGCCAGGATCAGAATATCCGTCAGCTCATCATAAAAATCCTCATCCACCTCGCGGGTATTGCGCACCAGTTCATCTACCTTTTCCGTCAGCCCGCCCCGGGTTTTGGTCAGGCCCTGCTTAAGCCGCTGAAAAAATCCCATGGTTTTTCCTCCTTTATGCAATTGCTCCCGGGCCCATAGGCCGGAGAAAGCGGGCCGCTGCCGCCTGTGCTGCCGGGCAGCCCCGCCTTATTCGTAATCCTGCAGATTGACCGATACCATGCCCGATACGCCCCTTTCCTGCATGGCCACGCCATAGAGCGCATCGCAATGCTCCATGGTGCCCTTGCGGTGGGTCACCACCACGAACTGGGTGGTCTTGGCATACTCGGTCAGATAATCGGCGAAATAGCCGATGTTCGCTTCATCCAGCGCCGCCTCGATTTCATCCAGAATGCAGAAGGGCGTGGGCTTGAGCTTCAGCATGGCAAAAAGAATGGCGATGGCGGTCAGCGCCCTTTCGCCGCCGGAAAGCAGGCTCAGCAGCTGCAGCTTCTTTCCCGGGGGCTGGGCGATGATTTCAATGCCGCAGTTCAGGGCATCGTTTGGATCGGTGAGCCGCAATTCCGCCTGCCCGCCGCCAAAGAGCCGGGCAAAGGTCTCCTTAAAATATTCGCCCAGCTTGGCAAATTCCGCCGTAAACTGCTTTTCCATCTGGGAAAGCAGCCGGGTGATCAGGGCGTTGAGATCCTCCTCCGCCTTGGTCAGATCCTCCTTCTGAGCGGAAAGATCATCAAAGCGCTCCTTGGTGGCGGCGTATTCCTCAATGGCGCCCACATTCACATGGCCCATTTCCCTAATGCGCCCGCGCAGGGAGGCCGCCTCCCGCTCGCTGCCGCTCAGATCAAATTGTCCCTCCGCCCGGAATTCCTCCGCCATGGCGTAGGTCAGATCATAGGTGTTGAAGATATGATCGGTCATCACCTTCAGATCATTTTCCGCCCGGTCATGGGAAAGCTCCGTCCGGTGCAGCTTTACGCTGTCCTCATCATATTGCTTGTGCATTTCCTCGCTGAAGCGCACGCATTCCCGCTGCCGGGCGGTCTTTTCCTGGCGGCTTTCATCCAATTGCTGCACGCGCTCCTGCTGCCCGGCCGCCGCCTGCTCAAGGGCGTCGCAGGCCGCCGCCTGCTGCTTTAATTGCTCCTCGGCCTCAAGCAGCCTTTGCTCCCGCCGGGTCTTTTCCTGCCGCAGCCGCTCCAGGGCATCGGAAAGAGAGGCAAGTTCCTGATCCCTGCGCATTTTATCCCGGCGCAGGGTATCCAGGGTATGGGAAAGCTCGGCAAATTTCAGGCGCATCCCGGTAACCAGATCGCGCTGGGCTTCCGCCCTTTCCCGGGCAGAAAGCAGGGCCTTCTGCAGCTCCTCTGTTTTCTGGTCCATGGCTTCCCGGTCGATGGTTTCATTTTCGGTCTGCAGCCGGACGGCAGCCAGATCGGCCTCAATTTCGGCAATGCTTTCCATCAGCTGCGTGCGGGCCTGGCAATTCTTTTCCAGCTGCAATTGCGCGGCGTTCAATTCCGCCTTGGCGTTGAATACCCTTTCCTGCTCTCGGGCCACGGCGATTTCCTCCTGATGCACCCGCTCCATGGCCTCATTGCGCAGCCGCTTCATTTCCTCCCGCTCGGCCTGCATCCGGGCAAGCCCGTCCCGCAGGGTGGCAAGCTCCCGCTTCTCATTTTCCAATACGCCCTGCAATTCCTTCATTTCGCGCTCGCGCCCCAGCAGGCTCACCGCGCTCTTCTGCGCCGTGCCGCCCGTCATGGAGCCGCCGGAATGCATAACATCGCCGCTGAGCGTCACCAGCCGGAAGGCATGGCGGCCCGCCCGCATGATGGGAATGCCGCTGTCCAGATCCCGGGCGATGACCGTTCTGCCCAGCAGATTTTCCATGATGCCCCGGTACTGGGGATCGTAGGAAATCAGTTCGCTTGCCACCCCCAGGCATCCCGGCATGGAAAGCAGCCTGCGCTCCTCCTGATTAAGCACCCGGGATTTTACGCTGGTCATGGGCAGGAAGGTGGCGCGGCCCAAACGATTATTGCGCAGATAATCGATCATGCGCTTGGCTGCCTCTTCATTTTCTGTCACGATATTCTGCAGCGCCCCGCCCAGCACCATATCAATGGCCGTTTCCAATTCGGCGGGCACCTGCATCAGCCGGGCCACAACGCCCCGGACGGCGGAATCATTCCGGGCATAGCTCAGCGCCCGGCGGACGGATTGATTATACCCCTCCATCTCCCGGGACATTTCATCCATCAGCCGCAGCCGGCTTACATCCGCCTGATATTTGAGATTGAGGTTCTGGGCCTTTTCCGCCGTTTCCTGGGTTTCCTGGGTCAGGCCCCGCAGCCGGCCCTCGCAGGAGGCCGCCTCGTCCTTAAGCCTCTGCAGCCCCTGCTGAACACCCGCCGCCTGCTTTTCCGCGCTGCGCAGGGCAGCCGTCATTTCCTGCTGCTTTTTCCCGCTTTCGGCCGCCGCCTGTTCAATTTCGCCAAGGCGTGCCTTCATCTGGGCGCAGATGGCCTGCTGGCGCGCCTGCTGGTTTTTCGCATCGGAAAGGCGATTGACCGCGCTGAGAATATCCGCCTTATGGGCATCCAAGGTTTCTTCCTTTTCCTGGGCATCGGAAAGAAAATGATCCAGCCGCGCCTGCTCCTCCTCCATTTCCCTTCGGGCGGCGGAGAGCGCCTCATCATTCTTTTCCGTATCCTTTTCGCCCTGATCAAAAAGCGCCTGCAGATCCTGCTGCTTTTTCAGGGTTTCTTCCATTTCGCCGGTGATGCGGGCGATATGCTCCCGGCCCGTTTCGATCTGGTGCCGGGTTTTTTCCGCTTCGGCCTGGCCCTCATGCCATTTTTCCGTGGCGGCGAGATGCTCCGCCCGGGCCTGGGCCAATTCCTCCTCCAGCAGCGCGATGGCCTCCTCCAGCTTTTCCCGCTCGGCGGCGTTTTCATTCAGCCGGGCCTCATGCTGCAAAAGCACATCCCTGAGCCCCTCCAGGGTCTGATCCAGGGCGGCGATGCGCTCCTTTACCTTATCATGGCGAATGAGGAAGATATTGATTTCCAGGGTCTTGAGCCGCTCGGCCAATTCCAGATATTCCTTGGCCACCGCCGCCTGCTTTTCCAGCGGCTCTACGCGGGAGGCCAATTCCTCCAGAATATCATTGACGCGGCTGAGATTATCCCGGGTGCGGCCGAGCTTTTTTTCGGCCTCTTCCTTGCGCACCCGATAGGTCATTACCCCCGCCGCCTCTTCAAATACCTGGCGGCGATCCTCGCTCTTGACAGAAAGAATCTCATCAATTCTGCCCTGGCCGATGAGGGAATAGCCTTCCCTGCCGATGCCGGTATCCCGGAAAAGCTCCAGAATATCCTTCAGACGGCAGGCAGTTTTGTTCAGGTAATATTCACTGTCGCCGTTCCGGTAGACCCGGCGGGTGACCATCACCTCAGCAAAATTGGATTTCAGCGCGCCATCCTCATTATCGAACACCAAGGAAACCTCGCAGTAGGAGGCCGGCTTGCGCTTGGCGGTGCCATTGAAAATGACATCCTCCATTTTCGCGCCCCGCAGCACCCGGGCGCTCTGCTCGCCCAGCACCCAGCGGACGGCATCGCCGATATTGCTCTTGCCCGAGCCATTGGGCCCCACGATGCCCGTGATGCCCTGGTTGAAGACGATCTCCGTGCGCTCGGCAAAGGATTTGAATCCGTGAATTTCCAGTTTTTTGAGCCGCATGCTCCCTTATCCTCCCGCGCGCTTAATGGCCTGCAGCGCCGTGGCTGCGGCCTCCTGCTCCGCCCGCTTTTTGCTGGTGCCCATGCCGGTTGCGATTTCCTTTCCCTCAATCAGCACGGCCACGGTAAACCGCCGGTCATGGGGCGGGCCCTCCTCGGCGATGGTCTGGTAGACCGGCATGCTTCTTCCCCGGCCCTGCAGATATTCCTGCAGCGCGCTTTTTCCATCGTTTTCCCCTTTTTCGGAGCAATCGCCAATCAGCCGCGCCACCATGCCCCGGGCCGCATCCAGCCCGCCATCCAGATACACGGCGGCCAGCACCGCCTCAAAGGCATCGCACAGCACGCTGGGATTCCTTCTGCCGCCGCTTTGGGCGCAGCCCTTATCCATCAGGATGGCCTCGCCCAGATGAATGCCCTCCGCTGCCTGGGCCAGCTTTTCCTCCCGAACCAGCTTCTGCCGCAATTGGGTCATGGGCCCCTCCTGCATTTCGGGGTGCTTTTCAAATATTTTTTCGCTGACGCATAATTCCAGCACCGCATCCCCCAGAAATTCCAGCCGCTGGTTATGCTGGGCATGATGGGATGGATGGGTAAGCGCCAGTTTCAGAAGGGAAGAATCCCGGAAGGAATACCCCAGCGCACGCTGGAGCCGCTCAAATTCTGCCATTTTCTTTTCCTTTTCAAGGGCCGGAAAGACCAGCGAAGCGCGCCCACACCCGTGAGCGCGCCACGTCGGTATTTCAGGCGATTATTGCTTGGATTCGATGTACTTGACCACATCGCCGACGGTCTTGAGGGTATTGATGGCGGTATCATCCACGGTGATATTGAAGGTATCCTCCAAATCCATGATCATGACCATCACATTGGCGCTGTCGGCCTTGAGATCCTCCACCAGGCGCTTATCCTCGGTAATTTCCTTTACGTCTACCTTCATCTGCTTGGCAATCATACCGGCTACGGTTTCAAATACCATGTTGTTTTCCTCCTTCAGAATCATTCTTGCTTGAGCTGCTTGGTAATTTCCTTCTCTATGGCATCAACCAGGCCCCTGCGCTTCATCAGCGCGGCCTGACGGATGGCGCAGGCAATGGCATGGGCATTGCTGGAGCCGTGGGCCTTGACCACCACGCCCTTTACCCCCAGCAGCGGCGCGCCGCCCACCTCGGTATAATCCATGGTCTTCCTGATCCGGCGGAAGGCGGGCCTGGCGATCAGACCGGCCAGCTTGCCCCGGGCATCTGCAAGCATTTCCTTTTTGATGATGCCCATCAGCGTGCCGGATACGCCCTCCATGAATTTGAGAATCAGATTGCCGGAAAAGCCGTCGCAGACCACCACGTCCGCCACATCGGCGGTAATATCCCGGCCCTCTACATTGCCGATAAAACGGAAGGGCGCTTCGGCCATCAGCGGATAGGCCGCCTTCACCAGCGCATTGCCCTTTTCCGATTCCGCCCCGATATTGACAAGGCCCACCCGGGGATTTTCCATCTTCTGCACGCAGCGCATATACGCCGCGCCCATCACCCCGAACTGGGGCAGATACTGGGGCAGGCAATCCACATTGGCCCCGCAGTCAATCAGGCAGAAAAAGCCCTTGCCGTTGGGCAGCAGCGGCGCCAGGGCAGGCCGCTCCACCCCTTCGATTCTGCCCAGACGGAACATGCCCCCCGCCAGGGCCGCCCCGGTGGAACCGGCGGAAACAAAGCCGTCCATGGCGCTTTCCCTGAGCATAAGCATCCCCCGCACCTGGGCGGAATTTTTCTTCTGGCGGATGGCCATCACCGGCGCGTCATGATTGGTGATCACTTCCGGCGCGTCATCCACATGCAGCCGGGCCCGCACATCATCGCAGCCCGCCAGCAGCGGCTGGATTTTTTCGGCAGGGCCGCCCAGGGTCACTTCCAATTCCGGATCGCTGCGCAGCGCCTCAAGCGCCCCCTGCACGGTGCAATTCGGGGCGTCATCCCCGCCCATGGCGTCCAGATAAATGTGAATCATTGCTTCCACTCCTTCACAAGGGCTATCAAAAGCCAAGTTATTTTACCACAGACCGGCGGAATTGACAAGTATCGGCAGGCAGAAGCCCGCATTTTCAGCGATTTATTTCCATTTTTTCTGCAAATATGCTCCGTTTCCATTCCTCCTATTTTTGCGGCTTGCCAGTTGATATTTGAAGCAAAATGTTGTATAATAGCTGTAGAAGAGAATCTTTCGCGGGCTACGGCGAATTGAAAGGAGTTTTCGTTTTATGAAATTGATCATTGCTATCGTTCAGGATGAGGATGCCTCCCGGCTGATCAGCAGCCTGATGAATGAGGGCTTTGGCGTAACCAAGCTGGCCACCACCGGCGGCTTCCTTAAATCCGGCAATACCACCCTCTTGGTGGGCGTGGATGATACCAAATTTGAGGGCTGCATGGGCATCATCGAAAAGGTATGCAAAAGCCGCAAGCAGATTGCCACCTCCCCTGTCACCATGGGCGGCACGGCGGGCATGTATGCCCCCTATCCCATTGAGGTTACGGTGGGCGGCGCCACGGTATTCGTTCTGACGGTGGATCAGTTTGTCAAGTATTGATTCGGCTGTATTTGCCCCCTCTCTGGAGGATTGCGCGGCGGGGAGCGATTTGCTCCTCGCCCTTTGCCGTGATTTTTTTGCCGGGCGCATGGCCCATGCCACCCTGCTGACCGGGGAAAGCGGCATTGGCAAAAAAACGCTGGCCCGGCTGCTGGCCCAGGGGCTGCTTTGCTCCGGCGAAGGCAAAAAGCCCTGCATGCAATGCCGGGATTGCAGGCGCTTTCTGGCCCGCACCCATCCCGACGCTTTTTTTCCCGAGCCTGCGCCCCGGGAAAAAACCATCAAAATCGATGCCCTGCGCGAAATGATCGATGCCCTCTCCCATCATTCCTTGGAGGGCGGGCGGCGGGTCATTCTCATCGAAAATGCCGAGCGGATGACCCCGCAGGCCCAGAATTGCCTGCTCAAAACCCTGGAGGAGGCGGATGGGGGCGTCTATTTTCTTTTGACTGCGGATGTGGAGGCGGCCCTGCTGCCCACCATCCGCTCCCGCTGCCGGGTGATCAGGATGCAGCCCTGGCCCGATGAGAGAATCGAACAGGCGCTGCTGAACCGCGGAATCGCCCCGGAGCGTGCCCGCTCCATTGCCCGCTGCTGTGATGGCTCGCTGGGCCGAGCGCTGCAGATGCAGGAGGATGAAGGCTATTGGAACGCCCGGGATCTGGTGCGCCGCAGCTTTCTTTCCATCCAAAGCACCGCCGATATCGCCGTTGCCTCCCTGCTGTTAAAGGATCAGAAGGATCAGGGAGATCAGCTTCTTGATATACTGGAGCAGCAGATCCGCGCCCTGCTCCATTGCCTTCTTTCCGGCGCGGCCTTCCCTGCCGATGATTTTTCGGCCTTCTGGCAGCATGCCACGCCCCGCGGTCTGCGGGTAATTCTGGAGGGTATTCTTCTTTCCCGCCGCCATCGCGCCGCCAATGTTGGCTGGGCCGCCCTGGCGGAGGGGCTCATGCAAACCATATCGGAGGAAACAAGCAAATGGCAAGCGTAATTGGCGTTCGCTTCAGGAACGCAGGTAAGCTCTATTATTTCGATCCCGGTCAGTTTTTCCCCACCGCCGGGGATGCCGTCATCGTGGAAACGGTGCGCGGCATGGAATACGGCGAGGTGGTCACCGGCCTGAGAGAGGTCAGCGATGAATTGATTACCCCGCCCCTCAAGTCCGTTATCCGCATCGCCACCCCGGAGGATGCCCAGCATCAATTGGAAAATCAGGCCAAGGAAAAGGATGCCCTGGCCATCTGCCAGAAAAAGGTGGACGAGCATAACCTGCAGATCAACCTGTTGGGCTGCGAATAGACCTTTGATAATAGCAAGATTCTTTTCTATTTCACCTCCGATAAGCGGGTGGATTTCCGGGTTCTGGTGAAGGATCTGGCCTCCGTTTTCCGCACGCGCATCGAATTAAGGCAGATCGGCGTGCGCGATGAGGCGAAAATGATGGGCGGTCTGGGCCTCTGCGGCCGCCAGGTCTGCTGCGCCGCCTTCCTGGGCGATTTCCAGCCCGTATCCATTAAAATGGCCAAGGAGCAGAGCCTTTCCCTGAATCCTACCAAGATTTCCGGCGTGTGCGGGCGGCTGATGTGCTGCCTCAAGTATGAAGAGGATCATTATGAGGCCACCCGCAAAAAAATGCCCAAGGTCGGCAAGGAGGTCATTACCCCCGATGGAAACGGCATCGTGGTGGATCTGAATATCCTTAAGGAGACCGTCCGCGTGCGTATCCCCAAGGGCGATGGCGCAGAGCAGAAGGATTACCCCATGGAGGAGGTGCAGCGGGTTATGCCCCCTGCCCGCCCGCCGAAAAAAATAAAGGGCGAGGATGCCCGCCCCAATGATGAGCAGAATGAAGAACCGAATGCCGGGCAGAACGAGGATCTGAATATCGCGCAGAACGACGATCTGGACGCCGATCTGAACGATGACCTGAATATCGAGCAGAATGACGATCTGAACGCTGATCAGAGCGACGATCTGGACGCCGAGCAGAATGATGACCTGAATACTGACCAGGATGACATCAAGACCGCGCCCCAGCTGACCGGCTGGGCGGCGGAGGTTGCTTCCGCTCTCGCCCAGGCCAATGACGCCGAGAACGGGGACGAGGAATGAATTGTTGTGGGAGGATGCTTTTGCGTCAAAAGCACCCTCCCGCACCCTCCCGAAAACCGGCCCTGGATGAAGCATGAGTGAAATCTGCCAAATTGAATGCCAGTGAAGCAAAAGGAGAACTGTAGTAGAGAATAAAGCAGCAATGCGTCCTCGTTCAATGGCGCATTGCTGTTGTTTTTAGCTGCCTGTACCAAAGTCCCTCCTGAAAACCGGCTCTGGGTGTTTCATGGATGGATATGACCAAATTGCATACCAGTAAAGCAAAGGAAAACGAAATGTAAAGAACAAAGCAGCAATGTCTTCAACAAGTGTAAAGGCATTGCTGCTGTTTTTTCAAATCGTTATTCCTTTTTTGCTGATCTGGCATTCAATTTGGCAGGATGCCTCCATGAAACATCCAGAGCCGGTTTTCGGGAGGGTGCGGGAGGGGACTTTTGACTCAAAAGTCTCCTCCCGCAAAAATCCCGTTCCTTCCTTGGTTTTCGGAAGGGGTGCGGGGGAACCACTTTTGACTCAAAAGTGGTTCCCCCGCAAATATTCCCCGTTCTTTCCCTCGTCCCTTCCCCGTCCCTCAGTTCGTGGGGAAAACGGTAATCGCGCCGGGCTGGTAGGGGATTTTGGTTGCCTCAGGGGCTGCGGAGGCCTCAGGGGCTGCGGTCTGCCCGGCGGGGGGCGGCGTGACAGAGGCGGCAGGGGCCGGTGCGGCCGTCGGCTGGCTCTTTGTCACTTCGTTATAGAGATATTGCAGCGTCTGCTTCCCGGCGGTGCCATCGGCGCTCAGGCCCCGGGCGCGCTGATAGGCCTTCACGGCCTTCTGGGTGCCCTCCCGGTACTGGCCGGTCACCGTTCCGGTATAGAAGCCCAATTCCTTCAGCTTGCTCTGCAGCCAATAGACATCCTCGCCCTCCTTGCCCACAGACAGGCTGCGCAGCTCGGTGGCTGGCGCTTTGGTTCCATCATATTCATAGGCGGGGGGCTCGGGAGTGGTCTTGGGCATCATGCTGCTGGTATCCAGCTTGCCGGGCTTAATGGCATAGACCAGCTCGGGGTCCGCCGCCGCATCCTCATGCACCCAGACCTGAATGCCTTCTTCCACATGATCATAGAGCCATTTGGCATCGGCCACCGTCAGGCGGATGCAGCCATGGGAGGCGCGCTTTCCCAGATTATTGAAGGAGGAGACCTTCAGCGTGCTGTCATCGCTGCTGGCGGCATAGAGCAGGCTGTGGAAGGCATTGGTGCCATCCAGATCCACCCACCATCTGGCCTCGCCGCCGCCCCAATTGGGGAATTTGGCATGGGCGCTGCGCTTGCCGGAAAGGGTAAAGGTGCCCAGCGGAGTGGGATTGGATTTGGTGCCGGTGGAGCAGAGGAAGGCCCGATCCAGATCGGTATACCCCTGGGTTTCCGTATTGTATGTCCAGATCTTCACCACCTGATTATTCACATCCACCTCGATGAAATAATCCATGGGCCGGGCCGGCCTGGGCGCGCTGTTCACATCGGCCACATCCGTTTCATTGAACAGCGCATTCCAGGTTTTTTCATCCACGGAGCCGCTGGCCTTCAGGCCATTCTTTTCCTGGAATTGCCTGACCGCCTCCTGGGTCTGCCGGTAATAGCCGGTGGTGGTTTTATGATAGGTAAAGAAGCCCAGATCCATCAGCCGCTGCTGCACCAATTGCACATCATCGCCGGTGGAGCCATAGCTCAGCGTCCGCTTAAAGGCCCGGTAGGGGCCGGGGGTGGGGCTGGGCGTGGGCACAGGCGTAGGCGTGGGCGTGGGCCGCACGGTCAGGGAAAAGAGCTTTTCCAGCGTCTTCACATCCGCCTTGCCCGTGGGCTCCAGGCCGTTCTCATTCTGAAAGGTTTCGATGGCAGAGGCCGAGCCCTCCAGATAATTCCCGCTGATGCTGCCCCAGTAATACCCCAGCTCCGTCAGCTTTTCCTGCATCAGCTTCACATCCTCGCCGCTGTCGCCGGCGGCCAGGGGACGATAGCAATCGCCGTAAATGATTTCCAGGGTCTTGGCATCCGCAATGCCCGTTTCGGGCAGGCCATAGGCCGCCTGCACCTTTTTGACCGCCTCCTGGGTGGCGGCGGTATAGCTGTCCCCGGCGCGCACCAGGGTATAATTCAGCTGGCGCAAACGGGTATTAAGCTCCAGCACCCTTTCCCCCGTGCTGCCAAGATCCATTTTCTCTTCCTCCGCCATCCCGGCGCAGGCAAGCAAAAGCAGCGCGGCAAGCGCCAGGGCCAAAAGCCGCATTCTTTCTTTCATCCGTCCTTCTGCCTCCATTGGTGATATGCCTTCATTGTACGGGCTGCCCTTCAAAAAAGCAAGCGGTAAAATCTGCCGGAAGCGGCTTATTCCTCCTTGACCAATTGCTGGCCCATGATCACGCCCATAACGGATGCCATCATCAGGCCCCGCGTCCAGCCGCTGGAATCGCCCAGGCAATGCAGCCCCTCGATATTGGTGTGGAATCTTTCATCCATCTTGATGCGATTGGAATAGAATTTCAGTTCGGGAGAATACAAAAGCGTCTCCACCCCCGCAAAGCCGGGCACCACCTCATCCATGGCCTGCATGAAATTGATGATATTGGTCATGGCGCGGTAGGGCATGGCGGCGGTAATATCCCCCGCCACGGCATCCGGCAGGGTATGGCGCACGTTGGAGCGCATCAGCTCCCTTTGCCAGGTGCGCTTGCCATCCAGAATATCCCCAAAGCGCTGCACCAGAATCTGCCCGCTGCCCAGCATGTTGGTCAGTTCGCCTACCTTCTGGGCATAGGCAATGGGCTGATTGAAGGGATGCGTAAAATTATGGGAGCAGAGGATGGCCAGATTGGTGTTATCGGTCTTCAGCTCCTTATAGGAATGCCCGTTGACCACCGCCAGATCGTTATCATAATTTTCCTGGCTCACCAGGCCGCCGGGATTCTGGCAGAAGGTGCGCACCTTATCCTTAAAGGGCTTGGGATAGCCCACCAGCTTGCTTTCGTAAAGCACCCGGTTGACCGTCTCCATTACCTCGTTTCTTACCTCCACCCGCACGCCGATATCCACCGTGCCGGGCTGATGGGCGATGCCGTATTTTTCGCAGAGCTTTTCCAGCCATTCCGCGCCCCGGCGGCCGGTGGCCACCACGGTGCGCTCCGCCCGGATTTCCTCCTGCACACCCTTCTTTTCAATCACCACGCCCACGCATTTCTGCTCCTCCAGCAGAAGATTGACGCAGTTCCAGCCAAAGTAGATTTCCACCCCATGCTCGATGAGATAATTTTCAATGGCCAGATACAATTCCTGGGCCTTTTCTGTGCCCAGATGGCGGATGGGACAATCCACCAGCTTCAGCCCCGCCCGGATGGCCCGGAGCCTGATCTTCTTGATTTCCTCATTCTGGCCCAGGCCCTCCACATGGGAATCGGCCCCGAATTCCAGATAGATTTTATCGGTGTAATCAATCATTTCCTGGGCATACATTTCCCCGATCAATTCCGGCAATTGCCCGCCCACCTCATAGGAAAGGGAAAGCTTGCCATCGGAAAATGCGCCCGCCCCGGAAAAGCCGGTGGTGATATGGCAATAGGGCTTGCAATTGACGCAGGCCCCGGTCTTGACCTTGGGGCAATGCCTTTTTTCAATGGCTGCGCCCTTTTCCACAATCATGATCTTCTTTTTGCTGCCCTTGCGCAGCATTTCCAGCGCCGTAAAAATCCCCGCAGGGCCCGCGCCCACAATGAGTACGTCTGTTTTCATCATCTATTGCTTCCCTTCCTGTAAAATGGGCCCTCTCACCCAATATAATTTAACGCTATCTTGGCGTATTTGTCAACAGTTTATCAAGAATTTGTTACATTTTCTTTTCATTTTTCTGCATTTTTTGTCCCAATGGCTGCCGCCGGGAGGGACAAAAGGGCCTTAGTCCGCCTGCATCCTGGAAAGCAGTTCAAAGGGCTGGCTTTCGCAGACAAAGGTATTTTCCCCGATGCGCACGCGAATCCTGACGCGGTATCTGCCGGGCGGGGCCATTTCGCCGTTATTCCTTTTTCCGTCCCAGTAATAGCTGCTCCCGGCGGGGGAAAGCTGCTGGGGGCGGGAGGGGGCGGCATAGGCGATATGGCGCACCGTATCGCCGTATTCATCCAGAATGGTCACCGTCAGGGCGCAGGGCAGATTATGCTGGGCCAGGATGCATAATTCCTGGCCGATTTCCGGGAGAAAGGCGGCGTCCGTCCGGGCTGAAAGCTGGATTTCCCCTGCAGCGGGCTGCACGCACAAAAGCCGCGCCCCCTGAAAGGCGGGCACGCCGTCATCCAGGGTGATCAGCTGAATCATGGCATAGCCATAGCCATCCCCGCTGCCCGTTTCCAGGGTCAGGGTGCGCTGCTTGCGGCCGGGCAGCATGGTGCCGTCGGGCTGCTCCATATCCTGAAAATGATAGGCCCGGTCAAATTGCCAGGCGCCGTTTTCATGATAGACGATCTGATAGTATACCTCCGTCTGCCGATGCACGGTAAAGGAAAAGGTGATTTCGCTCTCCCCGGCCAGCAGCAGCGTATCCTCAAAGGTAATATCGGTAATGGATTTTTTGCCTGCCGCCGTCCGGGCGGGATCATAGGCATACAGAACAAAATCCTTTTCATTCTGGGGATAGACCTGCGGGGTGGAGGCGGCGTAATTTTCATACAGATAGGCGTAGCATTCCTGCAGGGTGATCAGGCCATCCATATTGCTGTCGGCGGCATGATCGCCCCGGAGACCCAGGCCATCGGCCAGCACGGCGGCAAAATAGCTCTCCCCCTGCTGCCCCTCGCCCGAAGCGCCATGCCAGTAAAAGCTGGCCTCGCTGCCCCCGGCGCTGCAAAGCACCTTGTAATGCGGGCCCGAAAAATACACCCGGTCTGCCCCGCCGGAAAGGCCCTTGCCGATAAACGCCCCGGAATTGCAGGCATCCAGGATCAGGATTTTCGTGCCGGGAACGGCATCCAATATTTCCTGCAATTGCGCCGCCGTGATTTTTTCCTCGCTTATTCCATCGCTGAGCAGAAGGGCGGCGGAGGCATTGCTCTCCCCCTCGTCAAAAAAGCCGTGGGTGCTGAAATAGATCAGGGAGGTATCCCAGGGCTGCGCGGCGGAAAAGGTTTCCCTGATGGCCTCCTCCAGCGCCGATACCGAGGCGATTTCTCCCGCGCAGGAGCGAATCAGCCCGTATCCCCGGCGATCGCTCTGGAGCGTTTCCGCCAGCAATTCCACATTATTTTCCGCCGCATGCCCCGTATCCTGCTGGGAAAGAAAATGATCGCAGCCAATCAGCAGCGCCCGGCGTCTTGCATGGGATGAGGGCAGGGAAAGCTCCTCCTCTGCCGAAAAGGCGGAAAATGCGGGCAGCAGAAACAGCGCCGCCAGAATCAGCGCCATGTTCCTCCATCCGCGCATCCCTTTCCGCCCCCTTTCCTGTCTGCATTATACTACAATCGCCCTGAAAAATCCACACAGGCGCAAAGGCATGCAAAGTTTTACATTTTTCTGCGTTTTTTGCTTTTTCCGCTCCTTTTCCTGCAAAAAAAGCAGCCCCTCCGCCGTCCGGAAGGACAGGAAGGGGCCGCATCAGGCCGATAAATATTATTCGTTTTCGATGGCCGCCCTGCGCCGATTGATTTCGGCAATGATTTCCGGCGGGAATTTGGCCTCCCGCTGATAGGTATACAAGCCGTTCTGCTCCTGCTCCACATCGGTCAACTGGGTATAGCAGAAGCCCATATGCTCGGGATTATTCAGCAGCGCCATGGTCAGCCCCTCATACCGGGAAAGGAATTCCTCCCGGCTCTTGGGCCCCACGCCATAGCCCCAGCCCGCTTCATCCTCCGTCCAGCGGATGCCGCCGTATTCGCTGACGAACATGGGGGCCTTGCCGTCGTAATGCTGCCTGCCGGTATGCGCAAACTGATCATAGAGCGCCTCGCCGGCGGCATAGCGGGCAGCATATACCGCAGGATCCTGCTCATAATCATGGGTATCATAAATATCCGTTTCGGCATGGAAGCCGCCGCTGGTATCAATGCAGGGACGGGTGGGATCGGCGGCCTTGGTGGCCCGGTAGGTCATCTGCAGGGTCAATTCCTGCATGCCCTCGTTGCTTTCGCCCCACACCTCATTATAGGGGCACCAGCCCACGATGCTGGGGGCGTTAAAATCTCTGTCCACCGCCTCCAGCCATTCCCGCAGGAAAATGCCCATGGTATGCATCCGGGCGGGATCGATGCCCCAATTGGCCATTTCGCCCCAGCAGATATAGCCCAGATGATCGGCCCAGTAGAGGAAGCGCTGCTCAAATACCTTCTGATGCAGCCGCGCGCCGTTAAAGCCCATGGCCATGGAAAGCTCGATATCCTTTTTCAGCGCCTCATCGCTGGGGGCGGTATAAATGCCGTCGGGATAGAAGCCCTGATCCAGCACCAGCCGCTGGAAAACAGGCTTGCCGTTGATCAGGCATTTCTTCCCGTCAAAGGAAATGGTGCGCAGCCCGAAATAGCTCTCCAGCGTATCCACGGCGCGTCCATTCTGGGAAAGGGTCATTTTCAGGTCATACAGATTGGGCGCGCCCGGGGCCCAGAGATGCTTTTCCGCAGGCGTCAGGGCGATTTTGGCATGGTTTCCATCCACCCGCACGCTGCCGCCGCCCTGGGCCGTGCCCTGGAAGGCGGTCTCGGCCGAAAGCTCCATCCCCGCGGCGTTTCCGTCAATCTTTGCATCCAGATACAGCACGCCGTTTTCCGCATCGGGGATCATCCTTACGGATTTGATATAGACCTTGGGCACCCATTCCAGCCATACCGTCTGCCAGATGCCGGTGGTGCGGGTATAATGGCAGCCCCGGGAATGGAAATCGGGGCATTGCTTGCCGCCGGGCTGACGGCCGGCGCGCAGATGATCCTGGGCGCAGACCACCAGCGTGTTTTCCCCCGCCCGAAGGGCATCGGTAATTTCAAAGGTAAAGGATACATAGCCGCCCTCATGCACGCCCACGGATTGACCATTGACCCAGGCCTCGCATTTGTAATCCACCGCGCCAAAGTGCAGAAGCACCCGCTGGCCCGCGGCCTCCCTGGGCAGCGTGAAATTCCGCCGGTACCAGACCGCCTCCATAAAATCCTTGTAATTCACGCCGGAAAGCTCGCTCTCGGGGCAGAAGGGCACCAGAATCTGATCCTTGAGTTCCCTTTCCATCAGGCCCCGGGCACGGCCGGAATCGCCCAGATCCATCTCGAACTGCCAAATGCCGTTCAGGTTCATCCAGGAGGGCCGGAAAAACTGGGGACGGGGATATTCCGCACGGGGAATGGTATGCATATTTTTCTCTCTCCTTTTCTGCTTTCATTTCCTTCATTCATTTTACCGGATTCCCCCGATTTTTCAAGCAAAAATCATCTTATATTATTGACATATTCTATCGTTTCCTTTATCCTGTAGAGGGCCTTGTGCATCCCATTTTTCTTTCAAGGAGCGCGCCATGGAAATACTGCGCATTCGCCATCGCTGGCCGGAAAAGGCCGGCTTTACCCTGAATCGCCCGGATGGAACGGATGATTATGTGCTGCTGCATTTTCATAATCCCGTGCGCCTGCTGCTGGACGGCGTCTGGCAGGATACGCAGCCCGGGGCGCTGATCCTCTTTTCCCCCGCCACGCCCCAGCGCTTTATCAGCCCCGGGCCGCTGGTGCATGATTGGGCGCATCTGACGGGGGATGTGGAAAGCGAAATTGCCCCCTTCCATCTGCAGTGCAATACCCTTTATCAGCCCGGCTTCAACCCGCGCATTTCCGAATGGATGGCCCAGATCGAATCGGAATTCTTCGCCCGGCGGATGCATTGGGAGACGGTCTGCCATGCCCTTTTTCAGCAGCTCTGGATTCATCTGGACAGGAATCTCTCCGGCCAGGCCCCCGCCCCCGTGCCCCGGGAAACGGCGGAAAGGCTGCGCGCCCTGCGGGAGGATATGCTGCTGCATCCGGAAATGGATTGGTCAAATGAGGGCATGGCCCAGCGCCTGGGGCTCAGCGTATCCCGGCTCTATCCCCTCTACCGCCGCATGTTTTCCATTTCTCCCGGCCAGGATCTGATCCTCATGCGCATCGAAAAGGCCAAGAATCTCCTGCTCCAGGGGGAAAGCGTCGCCAATACGGCGGAAATGATGGGCTATGCCAATCTGTTCCATTTCATCCGCCAGTTCAAGCAGATTACCGGCGTTACCCCGGGCCAATTCCGGGGATGAGAAAAGCGGCAATGCCTCCGAAAGCACGGAAGCATTGCCGCTGTTTTTTATGCTGCTGTTTTTGCTGCGCTGGCGTTCAGCCGGGGTCTATTCCGCCATGAATCATCCGGAATGCACGCCCTTTATTTCATCAGCTTCACCAGCACGGCCTTCTGGGCGTGCAGCCGGTTTTCCGCCTCGTCAAAAATCTCCCGGGCATGGGCCTCAAATACCGCGCCGGTGATTTCCTCCTCCCGGTGGGCGGGCAGGCAATGCATCACCATGGCCCCGGGATGGGCCGCCGCCATCAGCGCATCATTCACCTGATAGCCCTTAAAGGCCGCTTCCCGAATCGCCTTTTCGCTCTCCTGGCCCATGGAGGCCCAGACATCGGTATACACCGCATCCGCATCCGCCGCTGCCTCCATAATATCCTCGGTGCAGAGGAAATCGCCCTTTTCCTTCGCCCAGGCCATCAGCGCTTCATCGGGCTGATAGCCCTTGGGGCAGCCGATGGCCACCTTCATGCCCATGGTGATGCCCCCGGCGATCAGGGAATTGGCCATGTTATTGCCATCGCCGATGAAGCAGAGCTTCTTTCCCTCCAGCGAGCCCATGTATTCCCGAATGGTCATCAGATCGGCCAGCACCTGGCAGGGATGGGCGTAATCGGTCAGGCCGTTGATGACAGGAATGCTGCCGTATTCCGCCAGGGCCTCCACCTCCGCCTGCGCAAAGGTGCGGATCATGATGCCGTCCAGATACCGGGAAAGCACCCGCGCCGTATCCTGCACCGGCTCGCCCCGGCCAATCTGCAGATCATGGGAGGAGAGAAAAAGCGCGCTGCCCCCCAGCTGATACATGCCCGCTTCAAAGGAAACCCGGGTGCGGGTGGAGGATTTCTGGAAAATCATGCCCAGCGTCTTCCCCGCCAGATGCGGGTGCGCAATGCCATGCTTCTTTTCATATTTCAATTGATCCGCCAGATCCAGAATGGAGGTGATTTCCTCCTTGGAAAGATCCTGCAGCTTTAGTAAATGCTTCATGCTGTAACCGCCCTCCTCGCCGCGATATGCACCGCGAAAATAATTATTCATATGTCTGTATAATTATAAAACCTATTTTCCCCTTTGTCAAGCATTTTCTTCCTGAGATATCAAGAGGAATTATTGCGGGAGGATGCGTTTTCGTCAAAAGTACCCTCCCGCACCCTCCCGAAAACCGGTTCTGGATGGAGCATGGATGAATCCTGCCAAATTGAATGCCAGTGAAGCAAAAAAAGAATATCAATAGATAAAACAACAGCAATGCTTCTGCGTTTGATCGAGCATTGCTGTTTTGTTTCTAACCGCTTGTTTCCTGTTGCTTCACTGGCATCCAATCTGGTTTTTCTTTTTTGTATCATCCAGAGGTGGTTTTCGGGAGGGTGCGGGAGGGTACTTTTGACGAAAACGCATCCTCCCGCAAAAACATGCCCCGTTCCCTGGTTCCCCGCAGCCCCCCTCGTCAGGGCATTACTTATTCAGTTCCTCCATGGCGTCATAGCAGAAATCCTCCGCCTGCACCCGATCATAGAACATATCGCGTCCGCACTGGTAGGCGTTAAGCGCCGCCTGAATAACCCCCTGATGGGCGTGGGGCAGATTTTTCAGGCCCCATTCGCCGCCCTGTTTTTTGGATAGCACCAGGTTTTCCCTTAGATAGGCCAGCGCCCGGCAGAGGTTCAGCACATAATAGATGGGCTGCTCATGCAGATGCTCACCGGAATCTGCGGTATCCTCCCGCAGGGCGCAGAGGGCATCCTCCCGCTTCACCTGGCCAAACACCCGGGCCACGCTGGGCCCAAGCAGCGGCACGCCAAAGGTATGCAGGCTCAGGATATGCGCCGTCAGATCCACATCCTCGCCATGCATTCTTTCGCAGAAGCCCTTGGGATTGCGCTCATAATCTCTGAGCCAGCGCTGGGAAAAATGCAGCTCATAGGGCATGGGAAAAACGGGCTCCCGGCAGCTATCCTCCAGCAGCACGCTCATTTCAAAGCCCTTGGGCGGCGCCTCCTCCCGAAGGGAGTAGAGGCATTCCACCAGGGCGATTTTCTTTTCCACCGGCACGGGGCGGCGCACCACCACCAGAAAATCAATATCGCTGGCCTCCCATTGGAAGCAGCCCGCCGCCAGAGAGCCATGCAGATAAATGCCCGTCAGATTCTCCGCAAGCAGGGTGGCATACCGATCCTTGATTTTCTGCATCAGCTCAGCCGCATCCGCCGCATCCTTAACCGGGGCAACCCCGGAATCCAATAGCTTCATGATCTCCTGGGCGGCCAGGGCCTCATCCTCGCCCTCCACGATCATCGTTACCGGCTTTTCCCCGGTAATCCCCATGGAAAGCAGCCCCAGCATGGATTTGCCGTTAATGGTGCGGTTTTGATGCTCAAATAATATCCGGGAGGAATATTTCCCGGCCAGATGCACCAGATGCTCAATCTGCATCCGGTTCAGCGGGGTTATTTTCGATAGATTCAGGCTCTCTTTGATCATTCTTTTCTTCCTCATTGCTGGCGGATGCGCCTATTATCTCCATTAATTTGCGCATCCTGTGATTTACTCCCGATTTGCTCAGCGGAACGGGCAGCATCTGCCCGATTTCCTCCAGGGATGCTTCCGGGTGAAGCAGCCGGAGCCTGCCGATCTCCTGCATATCCCGGGGCAGCCCCCCAAGACCGGCCTGCAGGGAATAGCGCTTGATGGCCTGGGCCTGCCGGGCCCCGGCGGATAATTGCTTTTTCAGATTGGCCTCATCGCAGTTCCGGGCGCGATTGGCCTGATTGCGGGATTCCCGGCGAATCCGCACGTTTTCCATTTCCATCAGGGCGTTATGCGCCCCCATCAGGGCCAGGCAGGAAACCACGTCATCCCCCTTTTTGAGGTAAACGATTTCGCCCCCCCGGCGCTTGGCCACTGCCGGGGAAACCCCGCTCTTTTCCAGCATGCCCGTCAGCATTTCCGTGCGCACGCCGGAGGAAACAAACTCCAGATGATATTCCTTTTCGGGATTGGTCATGGCCCCGGCCCCCAGAAACGCCGCCCGTACAAAGGCCGCCCGGCAGCAGCGCCTGGTCATGGCTGCCCGGGGAACGCCCCGGTAAATGGCCCCCTCCTCCGATTCTCTGAGCATGCGCAGGGCGATGAGCAGCCGCCTGCTCTCCGCCTCCGGCACCGTCAGCACCGATACGCGCCTGCCGCCCAGGCGCTTATGCCGGGTGAATTCCAGCACGGGGGTAATTTCCAGCCGCCGCTTGAGCAAAAGAAAAATACGCTTGGCCAGCGGCGCGCTTTCCACCTCATAAACCACCCGCACCCTGCCGCCCCCGCTCAGGCGCAGGGAGGCGCAGGTCTGGGTCAGGGCGCTTAATTCAGCCAGCATGCAGCAGGCCTTTTCCGGCCGGATGCGAAGCAGCTCCTGCTTGACAAGGGCAGAAAAGCTCATAGGTCATTCCCCAGAATGCGCACTTCGTTTTCCAGATGCACGCCGAAGCGCGCCTGCACGGCCTGCTGCACCTTTTCCTTCAGCGCAATAAAATCCGCCGCCGTGGCATCGCCCCGGTTGATCAGAAACCCGGCATGCTTCTCACTTACCTGCGCGCCCCCCACGGAAAGGCCCTTGAGCCCCGCCTGATCAATCAGCGTTCCGGCGAAATAGCCCTGGGGCCGCTTGAAAAAGGAGCCGGCGCTGGGATATTCCAGCGGCTGCTTTTCCCTGCGCCTTGCGGCCAGATCGCGCATGGTTTCCTCAATGGCGGCATGCTCCCCCTTTTCCAAATGGAAGGAGGCCCCCAGAATGATCCAGTTTTCCTCCATGGCCCGGGTATGGCGATAGGAAAAATCCATCCGGGCTGCATCAATTTCCCGGATGCAGCCGTTTTCCAGAATGCGGACGGAGGAAACCACCCGGCTCATTTCCCCGCCATAGGCCCCGGCGTTCATATATACGCCGCCGCCCACCGTGCCGGGAATGCCCTGGGCAAACTCCAGGCCGGTATAATCCTCCTCCAGCGCCCGGCGGGCCAATTGGCTCATCAGCGCCCCGGCCTGGGCATACAGCCCCTGCCCGCTTTTTTCGATTCGGGAAAAACAGGGGCCCAGATGCACCGCCGCCCCGCGGAAGCCGCCATCGCGGATCAATAGATTGGAGCCATTGCCCAGCAGCAGCACGGGCACGCCTAAATCCGATGCGGCCTTCAGCACGCCGCAGATTTCATTTTCCGTTTCGGGTTCCACAAAATAATCCGCCGGGCCGCCTACCCGAAGGGTGGTATACCTTTTCAAGGCCACGCCCTGCCGGATTTCCAAACCCGGGCAAAGAGCATGGACGCACATTTCAAAATTCATTCTTTTCAATCCCCCAAGCATTATAGCAAAATTCCCACAGCCTTGCAAGAGCTGCGGGAGATAGGATTGTATTTTCTGTAATTTTTTATACCATTCAGTGCCTTTTATTGGACAGAAGGATAAGAAATCAGCGCGCCCTCGGACAGAATCTGCAGATCATAGCCATCGGCGGGCAGAAGCGCCGTGCAGCCGATGGGCAGATCCATGCTTCCCTCCGCCCAATGGATTTCCGTTTTGCCGGTGGCGGTCAGGATGGCAAAGCGCCGCGCATCCCGGGGCAGCACGCCGGAAAAATGCATGAGCCGCTCCAACACGAAATATTTTTCATCCAGCAGCCTGAAATGCCCGGGGGCCAATTCCTTTTCCTCCGCCGCCTGCAGCTGGGCCGCGGTATCCGTTACATCCACCGCCTTTTCCAGATGCAGCTGGCGCTTATTGCCCTGCTGATCCCTGCGCTCCCAATCGTAGAAGCGATAGGTCACATCGCTGGACTGCTGAATTTCGTAAAGGACGATGCCCGCGCCGATGGCATGCACCATCCCGGCAGGGATATAATAGGTTTCCCCCGCCTTGACATCCACCCGCCTTAATAGGCCCTCCACCTGCGCCCCCGCCCGGGAGGCGGCAAGCAATTCCTCCTTGGTGACATGCTCCTTCACGCCATAGACCAATTGGGCCCCGGGCTCCGCATAAAGGATATGCCATGCCTCGGTCTTTCCCAGCTTATTCTCCACGCGCCTGGCATATGCATCATCCGGATGCACCTGCACAGAGAGCGTATCCCGGGCATCCAGCAGCTTCAGCAGCAGCGGGAAGGGCGCATGAACCCCGCTTCCCGTCAGCCTTTCCCCGTATTTTTCAATGAGCGCGGGCAGCGTATTCCCCGCTTCATCCCGGCTTTCCAGCCCCGGAATGGCGCTGACCTCCAGGGCCTCCCCCGTCCGCGCATCCGGAATATTCTTTCCAAAGAGCGTGCGCAGCCCCTCGCCGCCCCAGGGGGTCATGGAGCTGAAGCGATAGGCAGGGGTCATCAGAATGGGCGCAAGCGGCATGATGCATATCCTCCTTTTTTACGGAACGGCCTTGGTGGCGATTACATCCACCCCGGTATTGCATACGTTGGCAATCAGCACATCCCCTGCCTGAATGGGGGCCTCAAAGGGCTTTTCCATCACGGCGCGCATGCATTCATCGATCATTTTCTTGGGGATGGGGGTGCGGGTTTTCAGGCTGACGGGCATTTCCCGATCCCGCACCGGGGCCACGGCAGTAACCATCCGCAGGGGAGAAACGCATTCCTGACGGGCATAGGCATCGCCCCGCTTGCAGGTATTGCCGCTTACGCTGAGTACATGCTCGCCCTCATGGCTTACCTCCATGCGGCAGCCCACCGGGCAATTGATACAGGTAATGATTTCAGTAGTGATCATGGCGTTCATCCTCATTTCTTTTCGCCGGCCAGGCGCATGATGGCCCGGGCAAAGATCCGGGCGTTCTGATAGAACGATTCCTCGGGAATGTATTCATCGGCCTGATGGGCCATTTCCTCTTCTCCGGGGAAAAGCGCGCCAAAGGCCACGCCCTCCTCCATGGACTGGGCATAGGTGCCGCCGCCGATGGCGATGGTCTTTTTCTCCAGGCCCGTCACCTCATGATAGGCCTCCAGCAGCTCCTGTACCAGGCTGGTATCGGCACTGACATAATGGGGCTCATGGGAATGGGGCATGGTCACCTCAAAATTCGAAAGCCGCATTTTCACCTGGGCCAGCATTCTTTCCGCATTCAGCAGCACGGGATAGCGGATATCCATCAGCGCCTCTACCCGTCCATTCTCAATGCGGATCATATCCAGGCTGCAGGTCAGCGGCCCGGAAAGGGCGTCCTGCATGGCGATGCCCAGGTTTTCGCCGCCATAGGTCATGCCGATGGCCTCCGCCATATCCTTAAGCGCGCCCCTGGCCCCCAGCTCCTTAAAGATCAGCAGCATCTGGCCGATGGCATTGCGGCCATGACTGGGGAAGGCGGCGTGCCCGGTCATGCCCACGGTTTCCAGGGAAACCAGGCCGTTTTCCGCCCTGGCGCTGACCGGGAAGCCCAGCTTCCTGCCCGCTTCCTCCGCAGCGGCAGCCAGAGCCGCATCGCCCTTGACCACAGCGGCGGCAAAGCCGGGAATCACATTGGCCCTTTCGCCCACCTGCATGGAAACCACCTGCAGCCCTTCGCTGCTGAGCGCCCCCGCAAGGCAGATATGCGCGCCGCCCTTTTCGATATTGATCACCGGATAATTGGCATCCGGGCTGAAGCCGGAGCGGGGCATGGTTTCCTTGGTCTTGTAATACCGAAGATCGGCCGAGCCGCATTCCTCATCGCAGCCCAGAATCAGGCGCACCTTGCGCCCCAGCGGAATGCCCGCCTCCTTCACCGCCCGCAGGGCATACAGGGCGGCGACGGCAGGGCCCTTGTCATCGCTGGTGCCGCGGCCATAGATTTTTCCGTCGATCCGCTGCGCGCCGAAGGGATCCCGGCTCCAGCCGTCCCCGGCGGGCACCACATCCAGATGGGCCAGAATGGCCAGGGCTTCATAATCATCCCCTTCGCCCAGATCCGCATGCCCGGCATAGCCGTCGACAATCTTGGTTTTCAGGCCCATTTTTTCGCAGTCCGCCATGGCCTGCTCCAGCGCCCGGCGGTTTTCCGCGCCAAAGGGCGCGCCGGGGGCAGGATCGCCCTTGACGCTGGGAATCCTGACCCAGCGCTGCAGGGTTTCCATCATTTCTTCCCGATAATTCTGCAGCAGTTCATCCACACGCTTCATTTTCTTATTCCTCCTCAAGCGCCGCCGCCATACGCCGGATTCCTTCCTCCAGCATCCTGCGGGGACAGCCGAAATTGATTCGCATAAAGGCTTCGCCCTCATCGCCAAAGAACGTGCCCGCCGTCAGCGCCACGCCCGCCGCCCGGAAGCTCTCCTGCATTTCCTGGCAGGTCTTTCCGTAGGCGCTTAAATTAAGCCAGGCAAGATAGGTGGCCTCCACCGGGGTCAGAATCGCCCGGGGCAGATGCTTCTTCACCAGCTCTGCCAGCGCCTTCCGGTTTTCATCCAGGTATTCCATTAGTCCATCCAGCCAGGCATCCCCCTGCTCATAGGCGGCCCTGGTGGCGTAAAGGGCAAAGGTATTGCCGCTGGTGACCCCGGCGGCGTTCAGCGCATCGCCGATCTTCTCCAATAGCGCCGGGCAGAAGCAGACGCAGGCCGCCTGCTGAAGCCCCGCCACGTTAAAGGTCTTGCTGGCGGCGCAGAACATGATCGCCCGCTTCTCTGCCCCGGGCAGGGAAAGCAAGGGCACAAACTGCCGGGGCGCATAGACGAAATCCGCATGGATTTCATCGCTGACAATATTCACATCATATTTTTCCGCCAGGGAAAGCAGCTTTTCCAGTTCCTCCCGCCGCCAGGCACGGGAAACGGGATTATGGGGATTGCAGAGCATGATCAGCTTCGCCCCGGCCTTGAGGGCCTTTTCCATGCCGGGCAGATTCATTTCATAGCTTCCGTCTTCTCCCCGAAGCAGGCTCACCTTTTCCGCAACGCGGTGATTGGCCTCAATGGCGGCATAGAAGGGGCCGTAAACCGGGGTGAAAATGGCCACCTTATCTCCCTCCGCCGTCAGGGCACGCACGCAGGTTTTCAGCCCCGTTACCACGCAGGGCAGCATGCGGCTCTGCCCCTTTTCAATCGTCAGTTGATGGCGGCGCTGCCAATAGCCGCGCAGGGCCGCCTCATCCGCTCCGTCATCCAGATTATAGCCGAAGCAGGGATGCTGCGCCCTTTCCGCAATGGCGTCCATAATCGGCTGCGCGCAGCGGAAATCCATATCCGCCACCCATAGCGGCAGCCCGTTTTCCCCCAGCACCTCAGGATCATCCCATTTTTCGCAGCGGGTATTCCGTCTTTCCAGCCCCGCATCAAAAAATGCCCGGTCGTATTTCATTCCTTCTTGCCTCCCCGGCAGCGGATCACCCAGAATCCGCCGCTTTTTTCGATGGTATCCACTTCTTCAAAAATGGTCTGCAGATATCTTTTGGCCGATTCCGCCCCCTGCTGCTTGCGGATGACCAGATACATTTCCCCCTGGGGCTTCAATTGCCGCGCGCTCTGGGCAAAGAGGGCGTAGATCACCTGCTTGCCCGCCCGGATCGGGGGATTGGTGATGATATAATCAAATTCGCCGGGCACGTTCTCAAGGCCGCTGCTGAGCGCCGTGCTGGCGGTCACGCCGTTATCCCGGGCATTTTTCCCGGCCAAGGCAAGGGCGCGCTCGTTTACATCGCTCATGACCACCGCGCAGCCCGGCCAGTTTTTGCCGATGCTCACGCCCACCGGGCCCCAGCCGCAGCCCAGATCCAGCACCCTGCCGCATATTTCCTCCGGCAGCGCGCGCAGCAGCACATCCGTGCCAAAGTCCACTTCGCCCCGGGAAAATACCCCGGCGTCCGTGGTGAAATGCAGGGCATGCCCCCGATAGGTATATTCGCAGGAGGCATAGCGATGGGCGCTTTCCGGGGAAGACGTATAATAATGCTCGCTCATTTTGGTATCCCCGCCGCTGCATACAGCGCGGCCTCCTCCTCCTTTGTCAGCTCCCGGTATTCGCCGGGCCGCAGCCCTTCATCCAGCCGGATGGGCCCAAAGGACGCCCGATGCAGGGCAAGCACCGGCTTTCCCCGGGCCCCGAACATCCTTTTCACCTGGTGATATTTGCCCTCCTGCACCGTAAGCCGCCCCAGGGAGGGGGTAAGAATCTCCAGCTTTGCGGGCAGGGCGGTAAAATCCTTTAAGGCGATGCCCTGGCTGAAGGCGCTTGCATCCGCTTCATCCAGTACGCCCTCCACCTGCGCCTCATAGACCTTATCCACATGCCGCCCCGGGGCAATCAGCCGATGGGCCAGATTGCCGTCCGTGGTCAGCAGCAGCACGCCGGTGGTATCCTTATCCAGCCGCCCCACGGGCATGCAGCCCATGGCCCGATAGCTGCCGGGCAGCAGATCCATCACCGTCCTCTGCCGCCGGTCGTCACAGGCGGTCAGCACCCCGGCGGGCTTGTAAAGCAGAAGATGCCGGGTCAGCCGGGTATCCAGTACTCTTCCATCCAGGGTAATCAGCGCGTCCTCCGCCACGTTTTCCGTTCCGCTTTTTGCCGTCACGCCATTGATCGCCACCCGGCCCGCCCGGATCAGCCCCCGGCTTTCGCTGCGGGTGGCGGCCCCCAAATTGCTCAGTAGCTTATCCAGCCGCATGGCCGCCTCCCTGCGCATCCCATTCCCGGGAGAGATGGCGCACCAGCACCGCATTGCGCATTTTCCGCAGCGCACAGAAGGGCAGATACAAAAGCAGAAAAACCAGTGCCAGCAGAAGCAGCTCTTTCCCCGGCAGCGGGGCCTTGATCAGGCGCATCACGCTCTGCAGCAGCAGCTTATTGCTGGTCACGCGCAGATTTCCCGCCGCATAGGGCATAAGCACCGCCAGCGCCCCCACAAGCGCGGGCAGGGAAAGCAGGAGATTGACAAGCGTATTCCCGGCCAGCATGCCCCGCCCCCGGAAGCGCACCTTCCGGGCGCAGCGATACACGCCCCGGGCCCCAAGCCTTCCTGCGGGCAGATATTCCATGGACATATCCCGCCGCCAGCCAAGGGCAAAGACCACCGCCAGCAAAAGCAGCAGCGCAAAAACCACAATCAGGCCCCGATCCAGGGTGGGCTCCACGCCCAGCAGCGCGGCAAAGCGCTGGATATAGCCGCCCATGGCATTGAAGGGCAGATATTCCATGCCATAGAGAAACAGCCCGGCGCCCGCAAGAAAGGGCAGCCCCCACAATAGCCCCCGGGCATAGCGCATCAGCGCGCAGCGGAAATACGCTCCGTAGGGAAAGGGCCTTTCGGGCGGCAGCCCCGGCGCGGCGCAGGCCCGCAGGGCCGATCCCGCCCAGAAGCGCAGAGGCAGAACCAGAAAAAGATTCATAAACGCCCAGGGAATCAGCCAGCCCCAGGCGGGAAGAAAAAGGAAGGGCAGCTGCTTGACAAACAGAACCAGCATCAGCAGCGCCGGCAGCCGGAGCAGCACCTGCGAAAGCATGATCCATGTGATTTTTCCGCCCCGGGCAAGAAACGCCCGCCGGGCCGCCCGGCCCACAGAGGCCCGCGTGTTTTCCCTCCTCATGCCGCACCCGCTTTCCTTTCTTCCCTGCTTTTCATTCCGGCATCATTATAACGCAAACCCGCCCCGAATGCAACCAAAAAGGGCGAAGGGGAAAAGGGCGTGCAGGTTTTTTTCGGGGATTTCCCGCTTTTTTTGCCGATTTGCCCTTCTTGATTTGACAAATGCTTAAAAACACGCTATCATGCATGTTGGGGGGATTTCCCCTGCGGGCAAGGGGCGGCTTATGCGCCCTTCCGGCCCAATCCCTGCTTTCTATCGAGGATGGAGGAATGAAAAAAATGAGTGAACAGAAGCATCCTACTTTTACCATTATCATGGAAAACGGCGATGAAATGAAGGGCGAATTGTATCCCGAATACGCGCCCCAGTCCGTGGGCAATTTTGCCGCCCTGGCCAACAGCGGCTTCTATGACGGGCTGATTTTCCATCGCGTCATTCCCGGCTTCATGATTCAGGGCGGCTGCCCCAAGGGCATCGGCGTGGGCGGCCCCGGCTATAATATCAAGGGCGAATTTGCGCAGAACGGCGTAAAGAATCCCCTGAAGCATACCTATGGCGTGCTGAGCATGGCCCGGGCGATGCATCCCGATTCCGCCGGCTCCCAGTTCTTTATCATGACCAGCAATTCCCCCCATCTGGATGGTGCCTATGCCGCCTTCGGCAAGGTGCTTGAGGGCATGGAGGCCGCCGATAAAATCGTTTCCGTTCCCCGGGATGCCATGGATAAGCCCCTGGAGCCCCAGAAAATCCAGTCGATCCGGGTGGATACCTTGGGCGATAATTATCCCTTCGAGCAATTATGATCATTAAAAAAGGGGAGCAATCCTACACGCTCCGCATTGCGGGCCGGGATTATACCCTCAAAAGCACCGATTCTGCCGAGCATGTGCGCAGGGTGGCGGTGTATGTGGATCGGAAGATTGCCGAAACCGGCTCCAGCGGCTTTGTAAACAGGGAAACGGCGGCGGTGATTGCCGGGCTTTCCATGGCGGATGAATTATTGACCGCGCAGGATGACAACACCCGTCTGAGGCGGGAATTGATGCAGGCGCGGCAGGAGCTGAATGAACTGAAGCATGCCAAATGAATTGGAGCTGCTTGCCCCGGCGGGCAGCATGGATGCGCTGAAAGCGGCGCTGGCCAACGGTGCGGATGCGGTGTATCTGGGCGCATCCGCATTTGGCGCGCGCGCAAGCGCCGGCTTTGACGAAAGTGCCCTGCGGGATGCCCTTTCGCTTTGCCATCTCTATCGGAAAAAGGTGTATGTCACCGTCAATATCCTGGTCAAGGAAAGGGAATTGCCGTCCGTCCGCAATACCCTTTCTTTGCTTTCCCGTCTGGGCGCGGATGCCGTGCTGCTGCAGGATCTGGGGCTGATGAAGATCTGCCGGGAGGAATTTCCCGAATTAACCATTCACGCCAGCACCCAGATGGCGCTGCATCACGCCTCCGGGGCTGCGCTGCTGAAGGAGCTTGGGGCCAGGCGCGCCGTGCTGGCCCGGGAATGCGATCTTGCCGCCATCCGGCGCGCCGCCGAAACCGGCATGGAAATCGAGGCCTTCTGCCATGGTGCGCTCTGCGTATCCTGCAGCGGGCAATGCCTGCTTTCCTCCATGATCGGGGGCCGCAGCGGCAATCGGGGCCGGTGCGCCCAGCCCTGCCGCCTGCCCTATACCTATCAGGGCAAAACCGGCGCCTTCCTCTCCCCCCGGGATCTCTGCGCCCGGGATGCGCTGCAGGAAATGGCGGATGCCGGGGTCTATTCCTTCAAAATCGAGGGGCGGCTCAAGCGCCCGGAATATGTGGCCGTGGTTACCCGCGCCTACCGCAGGGCGCTGGATGCCGTGCTGGAAAATCGCTTTGCCCCCGCCTCTCAGGAGGAAAAAGAGGGGCTGACCCAGATTTTTTCCCGGGGCGGCTTTACCAAAGGCTATATCGGGTCAGAGCGGGATGCCGCCATCATCGATCCCTCCCGGGTTACCCCTGCTGGCCTGCCCCTGGGCAGGGTGGAGCGCTGCTATCAGCGGGGCGGCGCGCTGCTGGCAGATGTGCGCCTTGTGCGCCCGCTGCATCAGGGTGATGGCCTTGAAATCGGCGATCAGGCCCTGCGCTATTCCGGCCCGGAGGTGGAGCAGGGCAAAACGGCCGTTCTGCGGCTTCGGGATCGGGTAAGCATCGGCGCTTCCGTGCGCCGCACCGAGGATGAGCGTCAATTGGCCCAGGCCCGGGAAACCTATGAGGGCGAGCGGCTTCATCAGGCCCTTTCCATTCCCTTTGACGCCCATATGACCGCCCTGCCCGGCGCGCCCCTTTCCCTGTATGTGACGGATGGGGAAAGCCATGTGACCGCAATGGGAGAAAGCTGCCGGGCGGCGGAAAAGAAGGCGCTGGATCCGGAAAGCGCCCGCCGCGCCCTGGAAAAAACCGGTGGCACTGCCTTTTCCCTGCGGGAGCTTACCCTGGATACGGAAAACGCCTTTGTGCCCGCCGCTTCCCTGAACGCCCTGCGCAGGGAGGCGCTGGAAGAGCTTACCCAGGCGCGCGTTTTCGCCCATCCCCGCGTTTCTCAGCCCGCCCGCGTCTTTTCGGCCCCCGGGTATGTGCCTGCCGCCCCCCGGCTGCTGGCGCGCACCGGGGATTTTGACGAAATCCCCCTGCTTCTTGCCGCCGGTGCGGATGAGGTGCTTTTCGCGCCCCGGGATTACCGGGAAAGCGCCCTGCGTCCCCTGCTTCGGCGTTTCCCGGAAAAGACCCGGCTGGTGATGCCCGTCCAGTGCCGGGAGGAAACCTGGGCTCAATTGCTTTCCCTCGCCCGGGAATATGGCCTTTCCCTCTGCCTTTCCAGCCCCGGGCAATTGCAGCCCGGCGATTTTTCGGTCATGGCCGGGGAGGGCATTCCCGTTATGAATGGGGAGGCCGCCCGGATGCTTTCGTCCCTTGGCTGCCAGAGCGTTACCCTGTCCCGGGAATTATCCGGGCAGGAAATCATCGATCTTCCCCGGGATGTATGCGAATATATTCTGCCCGTGTATGGCCGGGCCCGGCTGATGGTGCTGAATCATTGCCCCATGCGCACCCAGCTGCAGTTAAAGACGGGCCGGGAGGCCTGCACGCTCTGCGCCCAGGGAAAGGGCGCAGCGGGCACCTGCCTGCAGGATCGGATGAACGCCCGCTATCCCCTTTTCCCCCTGCATCTGCCCGAGGGCTGCCTGGTGGAAATGATGGCGGATCGTCCCCTGCATCTTTCCGGGCTGCTGGGCGCGCTGCCGCCCGTTTCCTATCTGCTGCAGTTTACCGATGAGCCCTCCGCCCTCCGGCAGCAGCTGCTGGGCCATTATCGCGCGCTGCTGCTGGGCAAGACCCCCGCGCCGCTTAAACTCAGCGGCACGACGGGCCGCTTTGAGGAGGGCGTATTGTAGGCCCGCCGGGCTGCCGTCTTTCCGGCAAAAACGACCGCCCTGTGAACAGATTTTGAATTTTCTTTCCTGCGCATTGCATTGCATAAAAAAAGACCGTATACTGCATTCTGGAGGGATTCTATTATGAATGAACGCGCCCTGCGGGTACTGGAATTTACCAAGATCCGCGATATGCTGGCCGGGTATGCCCTGTCCGATTCGGGCAGGGAAAAATGCCTGGCGCTGGCGCCCCTTTCCGATTTCGCCCAGGTGAATCAGGCCCTGGATGAAACGGAGGAGGCTGTGGCGGTGCTTGCCTATGTGGGCGGCAATCCGCTGATTTCCTTTGGGGATGTGAGCGAATATCTCTCCCTCGCCAAAAAGGGCTCCACCCTGTCCCAGAAGGCGCTGCTCATGGTGGCCGAAACCCTTCGCGCCGCCCGGGCCGCCCGAAGCGCTCTGGTTACCGAGCGGGAAAATACCCCCATCATTACCGCCCGGGCCTCTCTGCTCCAGCCCCTGCGCCAATTGGAAACGGATATTACCGAATCCATCCTCAGCGAGGAGGAAATATCCGATCATGCCTCCCCCGCGCTCTTTGATATCCGCCGCCATATCCGTCAGGTAAACGACCGCATCCGGGAACGGCTCAATACCATGGCCCATGGCGCGGCCTATTCCAAATATCTGATGGAATCCATCGTCACCGTCCGCGGCGGGCGGTATGTGCTGCCCGTCCGGCAGGAATACCGCCAGTATGTGCCGGGGCTGGTGCATGATCAATCCGCCACCGGGGCCACCCTGTTTGTGGAGCCCCTGGCGGTGGTGGAAATGGGCAATGAACTCAAGGAATGGCATATGAAGGAGCGGGATGAGATCGACCGCATCCTATCCGCCCTTTCCCAGCAGGTGGCGGAAAACGCCGAACTGGTGGATCGCAACCTGGCCGTGCTGACCCATCTGGATTTTGTTTTTGCCAAGGGCATGCTCTCCCGGGAAATGGATTGCGTGCGTCCCCGGATGAATCAGGAGGGCAAAATCAATCTGGTGCGGGTGCGCCATCCCCTGATCGATCGGGATAAGGTGGTGCCCTGCTCCCTGTGGCTGGGCCAGGATTTTACCTCCCTCATCATCACCGGCCCCAATACCGGCGGCAAGACCGTCACCCTCAAAACCCTGGGGCTGATGACCCTCATGGCCCAGAGCGGCCTGCATATCCCCGGCGCGCTGGGCACCGAGCTTTCCACCTTTGAGGAAATCTATGCCGATATCGGGGATGAGCAATCCATCGAGCAATCCCTTTCCACCTTCTCCTCCCATATGACCAATATCGTTTCCATCATGAACGCCGTTACGCCCCGGGATCTGGCGCTCTTTGATGAATTGGGGGCGGGCACCGATCCCACCGAGGGCGCGGCCCTGGCCCAGGTGATCCTGAACGCCCTGCTTAAAATCAAGGCGCGCACCGCCGCCACCACCCATTACAGCGAGCTGAAGGCCTATGCCCTTTCCACTCCCGGCGTGGAAAACGCCAGCGTGGAATTTGACGTGGCCACCCTGCGGCCCACCTATCGCCTCTCCATCGGCGTACCGGGAAAATCCAACGCCTTTGAGATCAGCCGCCGCCTGGGCCTGCCCGAATACCTGATTGAGGAGGCCAAGGAGCTGCTCTCCCATGATGCCATCCGCTTTGAGGATGTCATCGCCAATGCGGAATATCATCGCCAGGTGGCCGAAAGGGAGCGGGAATTGGCCGAGCAGGCGCGCCAGGAAACGGTGCGGCTGCGGAACGAGGCGGAATTGCTCTATAAAACCATGGAGGAAAAGAAGGACGCCGCCGACCGCAAGGCCAAGGAGGAGGCCCGCCGCATCATGGAAAAAACCCGCCGGGAGGCCGACAGCATCATCTATGATCTCAAGCGCCTCAAGAAAAGCGGGAATGCGCAGGAGCATGAAATCAACGCCCTGCGCAAGCGCATGGAGGAGGGCATGGACAGCCTGGCCGAGGGTCTGCGCCGTCCCACCGGCAATCTGGCCGAGCCGCCCAAGACCCTGAAAATCGGCGATCTGGTGGAAATCACCCATCTGAACACCAAGGGCACCGTGCTTTCCCTGCCCGATAACAAGGGCGAGGTGCAGCTCCAGGCGGGCATCATGAAAATGAAGGCCCATCTGAGCCAGCTGCGCCTGATCAATGAGCAGAAGCCCAAGAAAAAGGTATCCTCCGTTTCCGTGCAGACCGGGGCCGCCACCCGCTCTGTGGGGCTGAGCTGCGATGTGCGCGGGCTGGCCCTGGATGAGGCCCTGGGCGAAGTGGATCAGTATCTGGATGAAGCGGTGCTGGCGGGCCTGCATGAGGTGACCATCGTCCACGGCAAGGGCACCGGTATCCTCAGGGACGGCATCCAGCGGCATCTGAAAACCTATCCCCAGGTTCAGTCCTTCCGCCGGGGCAAATACGGCGAGGGCGAGGAGGGGGTTACGGTGGTGGAGCTGAAATAATTTCCGCCGCGCTTCTCCCCCGCCTTTCCTGCGGCCCTGCGCCGCGCTTTCCCTGTATCCTCTGTTTCCATTTTCATCCCGGGAGGTGTTTTCATGAACGAAAAGCAAACCATTCTGGTGGTCGATGATGATCCCAATATCGCGCAATTGGTGCGGCTCTATCTGGAAAAGGAGGGCTTTGACGTCGCCGTGCAGATCCGGGGCGATGAGGCGGTGGCTGCCTTCCAGAAGAATCCTCCCAGCCTGATGCTGCTGGATATTATGCTGCCCGGCATGGATGGCTGGCAGGTCTGCCGCGCCATCCGCCAGATCAGCAATATTCCCATCATTATGCTCACCGCCAAGGATGATACCTTTGATAAGGTGCTGGGGCTGGAATTGGGGGCCGATGATTATGTAACCAAGCCCTTTGAGGGCAAGGAGCTGGTGGCCCGGGTCAAGGCCGTGCTTCGCCGCGCCGCCCCGGGGGAAAGCGAAAAGGATACCCTTTCCTTCCCGGGCCTGACCATCAGCCTGGAAAAATATGAGGTGCATTATCAGGGCAAGATCGTGGAAATGCCCCCCAAGGAGCTGGAGGTGCTTTATTTCCTGGCCTCGCATCAGAACCGGGTTTTCACCCGGGAGCAGCTGCTGGAGCAGGTATGGGGCTTTGATTTCTTCGGCGACAGCCGCACGGTGGATGTGCATATCAAGCGGCTGCGGGAAAAGCTGCAGGACAGCGAGCAGCTGGGCTGGCAGATCCGCACCGTCTGGGGCGTAGGCTACAAATTTGAGGTGAAATAATCCATGCGCAGCGGCAGTCTCTTTTCCCGTCTGCTTACCGTTTTTCTGGCGGTGATTCTGGTATGCGTGGGGGTGCTTTTTACCCTTTCGTATTTCAATCTGCGGGATAATCATATCGCCAATCGCATGGATGCCCTGAAAACCCAGGCCCGGGATATGGCCTATCTGGCCAGCCGCCTGCCCAATGACAGCCTGGATCGGGTTTTCGGCAAAACCTCCGTTACCGAGCAGTATATGTACTGGAAGGCCTCCCGGGTCTACAAGGAATATAACGCCTATATCATCATTGTGGATCGCAGCGGGGCCCAGCGCACCTATTATAATGAATCCACCCTGGCAGATGAAAGCCTTTCCTCTCTGCCCAGCCAGCAGGAAATCGCCGAATACATGACCCAGGCCATGCAGGGCCGGGAAATCGTCCTGCAGACGGAAAGCGCATCCGGCCCGCTGTTTACCGTGCTGGTGCCCTGGGTGCAGGAGGGCATTCTCAGCAATCAGCAGACGGTCATGGGCTTTGTGCTGATCCAGACGGCGGCGCAGACGGTGCATGCCGCCTATCGCGGCCTGGTTTGGCAGGTGGCCCTGGCCGCCATAGCCATTTTCGCCGTAGCCGCCCTTATCATTTTCTTCCTCACCCGGCAGATGACCCGCCCCCTCACCGCCATGGCCCAGGCCGCCGGGAATATGGCCCGGGGTGATTTTGAAAGCCGCGCCCCGGAGGAGGGCAGCCGCGAAATCCGCGAATTATCCCGCGCCTTCAATCGCATGGCCGCCCAGCTTTCCACCCTGGAGCAATCCCGCCGGGATTTTGTGGCCAATGTATCCCATGAATTGCGCTCCCCCATCACCTCCATCCAGGGCTTCGCCCAGGGCATGCTGGATGGCACCATCCCCAAAGAGGAAAACGAGCGCTATCTGAAGGTGGTAGTGGATGAAACCCACCGGCTTTCCAAATTGATTGCAGGGCTTCTGAATCTTTCCCGCATCGAAAATGCCGAGACCAGCCTGGCCCTGAGCGATTTTGACATCAATGAATTATCCCGCCGGGTGCTGATTTCCCGCATGACCCAATTGGAGGAAAAGCAGATCGAGGTAGAGGCCGATTTTGAGGAGGACGCCTGCTTCGTCCATGCCGACAGCGATCAGATTCAGCAGGTGATCATTAACCTGCTGGATAACGCCATCAAGTTTACCCCGGAGGGCGGCATGATCACCCTTTCCACCAGAAAAATGGGCGATCATATTTCCATGCGGGTCAAGGATAACGGCGTGGGCATTCTGCCCGAGGATCAATTGCATATCTTTGATCGCTTTTACAAGGCGGATAAGGCCCATACCGTCGGCAAGGGCACGGGGCTGGGCCTGGCCATCTGCCAGAAGATTATGGAAAAGCACGGGCAGCAGATCAGCCTGCTTTCCGGCGAAGGAGGAGCGGAATTTGAAATCACACTCGCGCCTGGAAAGGCTCCAGATGGGAGCGCACGCGATAAGCGCCCCGGCGAAAATTAACTGGGCGCTGGATATTACCGGCACCCGGGCGGATGGTTATCATCTGTTGGACAGCCTGATGCAGCCCCTCGCCCTGTGCGATCGGCTGCTTTTCCAGCCTGCGGATACGCTGTCTCTGTCGATCGTAGGCTGTCCCGGGCTCATCCCGGATGAAAAGAATCTGGTTCTCCGGGCTGCCCGGGCCCTGGCGGCCCATACCGGCGTAAAAGAAGGCGTCTGCATCACGCTGGAAAAGCATATCCCCATGGGCGCGGGGCTGGGCGGCGGAAGCGCCGATGCGGCGGCTGTGCTGCGGGCGCTTGATGAAATCTGGCATCTGGCGCTGCCCGAAACGGAATTGCATGCAATCGGCCTTTCTCTCGGGGCGGATGTACCCTTCTGCCTGATGAACGCCCCCGCCCGTGCCCAGGGCATCGGCGAAAGGCTGACGCCCCTGCCCTGCAAAAGGAGCTTTCCGCTGGTGCTGCTCCAGCCATGCCCGCCCCTTTCCACAAAGGCGGTCTTTGATGCCTGGCAGCATGCCGCCGCCCTGCCCTCCGATATGGAAAAATGCATCCTCGCCCTTCAGAAGGGCGATCTGCCCCTGCTGGCAGAAAACGCCCGGAACGGCCTGGAGCAGGTGTCCATCCCCATGCGCCCCGAAATCGAAAACGCGCGGCAGGCGCTGCTGCAAAACGGCGCGGCGCTGGCCCGGATGACTGGCTCCGGCTCGGTGGTCTTTGGCGCATTCGAGGATGCCCCCGCCGCCAAACGGGCCTGGGACAGCCTGCGCCATAACTACCCCGTCTGCATCCTGACAGAAACCGCCCTGTAGAAAGGGCAACGGGGATTTTTTGCGGGGGAACCACTTTTGCGTCAAAAGTGGTTCCCCCGCACCCCCTCCGAAAACCGCCTCTGGATGTTTCATGGAGAAGCATAACCAAGTTGAATGCCAGTGAAGCAAAAGAGACAGGCAGTAAAGAAGAAAACAGCAATGCCCTCGCCAAACACGAAAGCATTGCTGTTCTTTTCTTTATTGCTATTCTTTTTTGCTGATCTGGCATTCAATTTGGATTTCCCTTTTTGTTTCATCCAGAGCCGGTTTTCGGAAGGGGGCGGGAGGGGACTTTTGACGCAAAAGTCTCCTCCCGCAAATACCTTTCCCCGTTGCCCCGCCCTGCCCTGATGGGTTATTGGATCAGGCCCCGGCGGATCTTCAGGGCCAGAATTCTTTCCACGCTTTCCTCGATTCTTTCCGTGGATATTTCGCCATCGTTTACGGCCTTTTCAATAGCGGACACGGCCTCGCTGAGGCTGCCGGGCAGCAGGAGAATATCCGCCCCCGCTGCAATGGCCATTTTTGCCGCCGTGCCGGGCTTATAATGATCGGTAATGGCCGCCATGCGAAGGGAATCGGTTATCACAACGCCGTCATAGCCCAGCGTATCCCTTAAATACTGCTGAATCACCACCGGGGAAAGGGAGGCAGGCAGCGTATCGCCCAGCCCCCGGGCCGTAAGATGGGAGGTCATGATCATTTCGATATCCTGCCCAATGCCGTCCCGGAAGGGAATCCATTCCGCGCCCTCCATTTCCTCCGCCGTTCTGCGGCCGGAGGCGCTGCCCGTATGGGTATTGCCGCTGACCGCGCCATGGCCCGGAAAATGCTTGTAGCAGGGGATGATCCCCCCGTCCCTTAGTCCCCCCGCCATGGCGGCGGCCATTTGCGATACCAGCAGGGGCTCCTCGCCATAGGCACGGTCGCCAAGCTCCTCATTCTCCGCCGAATACAGATCGGCCACCGGCGCAAGCGCCAGATTCACGCCAAGGGGCGCAAGATAAGCGGCGATTTTGCTGCCCGCAGCATAGGCCGCATCGCTGTTTCCGCTCTGGCCGATCAGCCGGGGCGCATCCGCCCGTTCATAGCCCAGCTTGTTGGCCACCCGGGAAACCGCGCCGCCTTCCTCATCCACCGCAATCAAGAGCGGATAGGCCCCGGCGCTCCGGGCATCCGCCTGGATGGCGCGGGTCAGTTCCGTCAGCTGCGCTTCGGAAACAATATTCTGCCCGTAGAGGATAATTCCGCCCACCGGCCGCTGGCGCAGCGCGCCCTCCTCCCATTCGGTCACCCAATCCGAGGCGCAGAGGGCCTCCGGCGTCACCATAAATAATTGACAGATCATTTCCTCCAGCGTCATATCCCGCATCAGGGCCCGGGCCTGCCGCCGGGGATCGGGGGCGGCCTCCTCTTCCTCCACCACAAAACTGTCCTCCCCTACCGCGGGAAGAAATGCCAGCAGCAGCATCAGCGCCGCCAGCGCGCAAATCCATCGCCGCAAATTCTTTCCTCCTTTGCTTCTCCTGTCTATTTTAGCATAGCCGCCCGCCTCCTGCAATGCCCAAAGAAACGGGAAATGTAAATTTCCGTAGGCATGCATCAAAAGCTGCCGCACTTTCGGAATAGACCTCAAGCGAAAAAAAAGCCTCCGCAGGGCCGCGTAACCGGCGAGAGTGCGTTCACTCCTGCCTCTTTGAATCGCCTGGTGCGCTGGCCCCTGTTGAACAGTCATGTGTGATATGGTACAATTTGCCTGTAAATAATACGATAGCGGGGTGATATAATTGGAATGCATATTCGCAAAGTATGCGACAGACTTCAAATTGGGGGAGCCCATTCTCTCGCCCTCCGGCATTCCCGGAACGTTTGACAGCGTTGCAGTAGATGTTCCGGTGCTGTTCCGACATAACGGCAAAAACTATATGATGTACATTGGCTACGACGGAATAGGGTATCAGACCGCCCTGGCGATTTCAGAGGATATGGTGCATTGGCGCTCGCTGGGCGTTATTCTTCCGCGGGGCGGAAGCGGATGGGATAAGATCGGAAAGGCGGTCAGCTGCGTGCTGCATGATACCCACCTGTATGGAAACAGAGAGCTTTTAAAAATCAACGGCCGGTATTGGATGTTCTATCATTCCTATCCAGGCCAGGGGTATGAAGTAGGGCCGGCAGCCAATGGCATTGCCTGGACAGAGGATGAGGAATTGCTGGATTGGCATTGTCTGGAGGAACCGGTATTCCGCAAAGGGCCCGAAGGTGCCTGGGATGGTGGCGGCTTGTATAGCACATGGGTAATTCCCTGCGATGATGGATACATCATGTATTATAACGGCAAGGAGAGCGAGCAATGGCCCTGGCATGAGCAGGTGGGTATCGCTTATTCCAAGGATATGCAGCATTGGGAACGATATCCGGGCAATCCCGTGCTGCGGGTCAGCAAGCAGGGCTGGGACACCTATTTTTCCTGCGGTCAGCGTGTTCTATATGATGATCAGGCGCAAAAATGGGTGCAGTTCTATTGCGGCTATGACGGCATTCATGCCCAGGATGGCGTGGCAATAAGCGAAAACATGCAGGACTGGGTAAAATGCCCGGAGCCGATCCTGAAGGTGGGCGAACGCGGTGAAATTGATGAAACCCATGCTCACAAGCCCAGCATGATTTGGCATGAAGGCTGCCTGTATCATTTCTACTGCGCGGTTCGTCCAACGCAGACGGAGGAGGAACGGCGCAAATATGGCAATGAGTATCGCTGCATCACGGCTGCGCGTTCCAAGCCATGGTAAGCAGAAGGAAAGGAGGAAACGCACATGATGGCAAAAGCGAATCTATTCAAAAAACGCAGGAAAACGTTTCAGAAGATGTCTGAGTATTCTCTGATCTATCTGCTGCTGATTCCGGCGCTCATCATTCTCTTTGTATACTGCTATTATCCGATGCTGACACAAATCGTATTATCCTTTAAAAAATATACCATTAAGGGCGGCATATGGGGAAGCCAATGGTACGGATTCAGCAATTTCATGCAGCTGTTTGCATCCAGAGATTTCAGCCGGATCATCACCAACACCCTGCGCATCAGCATCCTGCAGTTGGTCATGGGCTTTTTCCCGCCCATCCTGCTGGCCATCGCGCTTTTTGATATGACCTCCACCAGGTATCGCAGAATTGCCCAAAGCATTCTTTACATTCCGCACTTCTTCTCATGGGTCATTCTCTATAATCTGGTAAACGTTCTCTTTTCCAATACGGGCTATATCAACAGCATCCTGCAGGCGCTGGGAGGAGAAACAAAAAACTTCCTGATGGAGAAAAGCTTTTTTCTGCCTGTGCTGATTGGCTCCAACATGTGGAAGGAGCTGGGCTGGGGAACGATCATCTATCTTGCTGCCCTCACCAGCATTGATACCGAATTATTCGATGTGGCCCAGATCGACGGCGCAGGCCCCCTGCAGCGCGTATGGTATATTACGCTGCCCGGAATTACGCCTGTTATAGTATTTGTGCTTACGATGTCTTTGGGAAAACTGCTGTCCGCAGCAAATACAGAACAGATTCTTCTCTTCTATGGCCCGCAGAATTATTCTGTCAGCGATGTAATTGGCACCTGGGTTTATCGCCAGGGCCTGGGCAAGGTGCAGTATAGCTTGGGCGCGGCAGTATCGCTGTTCCAATCGGCGATCGGTCTCATGCTGGTGCTGGTATGCAATAAGGTTGCAACCAAGACGGCCGGCGTGGGCATTTGGTAAGGGCGGTGTTGACATGAAACGTTTGAATGGATCCGAGCTTGCCTATCAGGCAGTCATTTATTTTCTGATCACGCTGCTGCTGATCGTATCGGCCTTTCCCCTGCTGTATGTGGTTTCCGTCTCCCTAACATCAGAGGCGGAATGGCTGGAGCGCGGAAATCTGATGCTGATTCCCCTGCGCCCCACACTGGAAGCCTATAAGAGAATTTTCGTTCGGAATGGCTTTATCTTCCAATCCTTCGGCGTCAGCCTATTGCGCACGCTGGCGGGAACCGCAATCGGTATGTTCATCACGATGATGATGGGCTTTGCCACATCCCGGCGTGATATGCCCGGCGACAAGGCATTGATGTTTATGACGCTGATTACGGTATTATTCAGCGGCGGCCTGATTCCAACCTTCCTGGTGGTAAAGGATACGAAGCTGTATGATACCTTCTGGGCCATGGTGATTCCCTGTGCCTTCAATGGATGGAACATTCTGGTTGCGCGACAGTTCTTTTCAAATCTTCCCCGCGAGGTGGAGGAGGCGGCGGAAATGGATGGTGCCTCAAGATTCCAGCTGCTGACACGCATCCTATTGCCCATGAGCGGGGCGGTTATTGCCGCGCTGGGTTTATTCTCGGCAGTTGGACATTGGAATTCCTGGTTTGACGCCATGATTTACATCAAAAACGAGAATTTGAAGCCGCTGCAGCTCATTTTGTACAACATGAACATGGACGCCAACATGGGCTACAACATCAATGAACTCAACGATTTTGAAGCCCGGGTATCCAGCCGTTCCCTGAGAATGGCGATTACAGTGATCGGCGTGGTACCGATTCTGTGCGTATATCCGTTTCTGCAAAAGTACTTCACCAAGGGCGTCTATGTGGGCGCGGTGAAGGGCTGAAATACCGGGAAGGAAAGGAGGAATGCGCATTTGTTTCCCAATAAATGAAGGAAGGAGGAGTGCCGGTCGTTTTCCTGGTCGCTAAAAAACAAATCAAGTAAAAGAAGAGAAGAAAGGATATGAAAATCATGAAAAAAATGCTGACGATCCTGCTGGCGCTGGCCTTGCTGCTTTCCAGCATGGCAGGCATCACCGCCCTTGCAGACGAAACCATCACCATCGAACTGTTCTATTCTCCCTGGGCAAGCACGCCCTACAGCGGCGTGGACCCGTATGAAGCCTATCTGGAAGAAAAATACGGCTGCGATTTTGTGCTGACGCCGGCCACGGATTTTTCTTCCCAGCTAATGACGCGTGCAGCCGCAAACGATATGCCTGATCTGATCCTGCTGAACGATACAGAGCTGCGCAGCCTGTATGAGCAGGGCGTTCTTCTGGACGATTGGACGCCGTATCTGGAAAAGATGCCCAGCACCAGCGCCAATATGTCGGATCTGGCCAAGGCATTCCTGACCGTGGATGGCAAGATCATTGCCTGCCCTGCCATTGCAGGCGAGCAGAAGTATTCCTTCATGATTCGCAAGGATTGGCTGCAGAAGCTTAATCTGTCAATGCCCACCAATGATGAAGATCTGCTCAACGTCATGCGCGCCTTTACCTTTAATGATCCTGATGGCAACGGCATAAATGATACCTATGGCTTTACCGCAGCCGGCGGCAATAGCGGCACCGGCGAATTGGCCAATCTGCTTTTGCTCTATGCAAACACGGATTATTATGTGAACGAGGAAGGCCAGGTAACAAACGCCATTAATGACGGCAGCTACCTGAAGTATCTGAATCTTGCCCGCGCAATCGTAAAGGAAGGCCTGATTGATCCGGATTGGTATACGCAGGGCTGGGATGAGCGCAAGCCCAATCTGTATGCCGGCAAGTTTGGCATCTGCTGGTATCCGGCCTCCGCGCTGATTAGCGAAATCTATAATGCCAATGGCGATGAAGCGGTATTTGATCAGTGGGCCATTATGCCTATGTACACCGGCGCGCTTCCCTCTGAGCCGATTGTCGGGGCTATTCGCACGGTTTCTGCCAGCGCTGCAGCGGATGAAAAGAAGATGGATATCATTTGCCAGTACCTGGAGAATTGCGCATATCCCAATGATGATTTCTTTATCCTGCGCGATGGTTATCTCATCGATGGCTACGATGTCAAAAAAGAAATCGCCGATGGCGTCTATTTCCTGGGCGTTTCCTCGGCAGAGCAGGCCGCCAAGCGCGTGCGCCAGGATGGCAGCATCATGTTTGGCTGGGGCCAGATGGTGCAGGCGCAGGGCCAGAGCTATTTCAAGAGTCTGGAAAGCGCTGAACCGACAACGCTGAATGAATACCAGGCCCAATTCCTGGCGCAGACCGCAACCATGAAAACGTATGACGCATTTGGCAGGCTGCTCAGCCCGGATCCCACGCTTCGTGAAGATGCCAGTTCCATGCAGGCAGAATTTGAGATTGCCTATCTGCTGGGCGAAGTCGGCGAAACGGATTACGAAGGCTTTGTGGCGGAATACAACGCCAGCTATGGCGATCAGCTGCTTGAAAATGCCGCCGAGACCTTCCGCGAATACGGCGTCATCGAGTAAACTGAATCAATCCGATCAAATCAAATGGGCTGCTGGTTTCAGCAGCCCATAAAGTGTTCTAACAATGATATGCGATTGGACAGAATACGGAGGGGCATGCATGCAATTGTTTCAGATGATCATTGTAGATGATGAGCCGATGATTCGCAGCGGCCTGGTGAAAAGCATTAACTGGGAGGAATTGGGCTTTGAGGTGGTCGGCGCATTTGGCTCCGGCGCCGAGGCCATTGAGTTTTTAGCCAGCGCTCAGGTGGAGGTAGTATTTACCGATGTCGTCATGAAAAACGGCACTGGCATCGATATTGCAGAATGGATTAGCGCCCATAAGCCGGGCATCCAGGTTGTTCTGCTTACGGGATACTCGGATTTTGAAACGGCACGCAAGGCGGTTGCCTGCAAGGTAATCCGGTATATGCTCACCAAGCCTACCGATATTACAGAACTGAAAGCGGTCTTTACCAAAGTGCATGAGGTTCTGCTGCAGCGCCGTAATTCGATGGCGCTTTCAAGCGTGGCGGTGTATCTGAATTCAGACTGCGCCGATATCCAGCTTCCTGCCATTACGCTGTCCGATGGAATGCATATCACAGGCACAATTTCAGGCTCTATTGGAAAGCGGGTAGCCATTTGGTGCTGTCCTGCCGACAAAGCAGCAGAATTGGCTCAGGCAATCGAGGAATTGCACGGGATAAATCCACTGCTGAAAAACGGCAGAATCTGCCGTTTTGATACGCTGCCCGCCATGCTGCAAACGCTGTCAGAAACGCAAATCGATTCCACACAGCAGGGCCTATGGAACGAGCAAATCCTGAATCAGCAGATCCAGAGTGCCTTTGATGAAGGCGAATATCGTCGGTTGGACGAGCTGTTTGCCAAAATACGCATGCTGGATGCGCCAAAGCATGTCGTGCTGTTTGCCGCATATGTCATTGATTTGAATTACTACATATATTGTGCCAAGGAGAAAATCCAGGAAGAAAGGGATATCCGCGTACATTTGATTGCTGTCATGGAGGGCAAAGAACCAGTAGAGCAATTGATACGATGTGTGCATGCGCTGGTTGAAAGCTGCGAAAGGAATTTTTCGCGCAACAGTGATCATTTGCTTTCCTTTGTTGATCGTTATCTGGAAAGTCATCTGTCCGAAGGTGCATCCCTGGCAGAAATTGCTCAGCAGATGCATTATAGCCCGGGCTATTTGGGCCGTCTTTTTAAGGAGCGCGCCGGCAAAAGCTTTACAGACTATGAAATTGAATTCAAAATTCGAAAAGCCGCCGCCATGCTGGAGGATACCACGCTGCATGTAAAAGAAATCGGGCAGCGAATCGGCTACAGCGATGCACAGCATTTTTCCGAAACCTTCCGAAACATCATGGGAATCTCGCCCGCCGGATACCGAAAAAGCCTGCGCGAGCAGTAAAAGGAGGGAAGCAAGCATGACGAAAGGCAAAAGCAGACACTGTAAATTTTATAAGCTGATGCTGCATAATTACCGGAAAATGCTTATTCTGATTTTACCGGTGGTGCTGGTGCTGGTAATATTGATTGCCTTGGTCATGCGCGGGCAGTATAAAAATGCAATTCAACAAAGCGAATTGATTTGCAATAGAATATCGACTGCCATGAATGATGAACTGATGGATTTGCAGCGTTTCGTCAACACATTGGCAGGAAACAGCGATGTTCGCAGTATGGCCAGGCAAAAAAGCACGGCCTTGACCCGCCTGCATATGCGGCGGGTATCGAATATTATGAAATTCCTCAAGGATGAAAGCGAGCATAATGCGCTGTGTTCGGATGGCATCATCTATTTTGATGTTCCCCGGTATTTTATCGGAAAAACAGCCGCCTGGAAATATGAAGCGGAGGCGGAAGCATATTACAGCATCGTGCCGCAAATGATGGTATCGCTATACGGCATAGACGAAAAATGGCAGGTTGATCAAGGAAATGTTTTTTATATCAAGGCATTGCTGGGAGAGGACACAGGCCGCAGCGCTTTGCTGCTGCTATTGGATGCCTCCAGCGTGACAAATGCGCTGTCAGCCAGCCTCCTGCAGGGCAATATGCACGCATACTGGGTGGAGGATGACAGAATCCTTGGTGCAAGCGATTTGTATAGCACAGAAAAGAGCATCCGGGAATTGTATCCCCAGATTCCTATGAAAACGGGTGCCTTCTATCAAAGCGGCTATCAGTATTATGTAACCTGGTCGGAAGAAACAATCAACGGCTGGCGATATGCATTGGTTTCGGATTGGAATCAATTATTCCTCGGTCTGAAAACATATTTGGCTATTGCAATTTCATTTTTCTGCATGTTTGTCGTTTTCTGCCTGATCGTTGCCTATTGGATTGCCAATGGCAGCTGCAAGCCCTTTGAGATCATCGTAGAGCTGCTGAAAAATCCTGTAGAAATTTCTGAAACAGATTATATCAGTCATTACAAGACATATGACGAGCTGGGCATGATTGCCGCGCTGATCCATGAAACAAAATATCAGTATGTGGCCATGCAAAATGTGCTGACGGCAAAGGAAGCCCTGCTGGCCGAAGCACAGAACGCCGCACTGCAATCCCAGATGAACCCGCATTTTTTATTCAATACATTGGAAACCATCAATTGGATGGCTATAGAGCAATTATCCCAGAAAAATCAAATTTCCTACGTTATTATGCGTCTCTCCACGCTTTTGCGCACAAGCATGCAGGTAGATCAGCCCCTGATTCAGATAAAGATGGAATTAAGCAATGCAAAAACCTATCTGGATATTCAGCATATGCGCTATCCGGGTCAATTTGCCGTAGTCTGGGATATCGATGACAGACTGCTGCATTATTCAACCATTTGTCTGAGCATTCAGCCCCTGTTGGAAAACGCCATCAAACACGGGCTTATCAGCGATAAGCAGGCGCAAATCTGCATTCGCTGCGCCAAGCAGGATAATATGATCTGCTTTGAGGTAATAGATAACGGCGTAGGCATTGAAGCCGAAAAGCTGAAGCAGCTGCAATGCTCTTTGCGGGAAAAATGCTTTGCCCGCGGGCACAAAATTGGCCTGTATAATCTGAATAAGCGCATGCAGCTTTTATTTGGAGAAGAATATCATCTGGAAATCGAAAGCATTCCGTTTGTGCGAACGTGCATCCGAATGCGCATTCCGCAAATAACTGCGTAAGCGGCAAGCAGGCTTCCGCAAGCTTACCCGATCAGCCCGGCCTCCCTGCAGAAGAGGAGAAACGCCCGAAACTGCGCGTTTGTTTCGCATTTAGCCCAGTGCATCAGGCGTTTTTTGCGATATTTGAGGGCGTCCGCCGTCAGATACAGCGCCTCCTGCTGCTTTTCATAGGTATCGCCGTGCAAAAAGCCGCGAAGGAGCGCCTCATCCACCGCATCGCAGGCATGAAACATCTGCTCCGCCAGCAAAAGGCGCATAACATCCTCATCGCTGTAAAAATCAACGTTCATCGCATCGCCGCCATCATAGATGGGATGTTCCGGGAAACCTTCCCGCATCGGCGTCAGGGCGGTGGATTCCCGGATCATCAGCCGGCTGTGTACGCGAACCGACATGCTCACAGCCGCCCTTTGCCTGCATAGATGCGCATAGAGGATCACCGCCTGGCGGCCCATCTCATAATAATCCAGCGAGGCAGTGGTAATGGCGGGGCGGACGCGCTGCGCCAGCAGCGAATTGCCAAAGGCGGCGACATACATCTGCTCCGGCACGGAAATGCCGCTGTCCCTGAGGCGCTTGGTCAGAAAAACGGCCACGATGTCATTGGCGCAGATCGCCGCATCAAAGCCCTCCGCTGCGCGGAACTGGGCATAGCAGGTTTCCAGCGAGCCGTAATTGAGAAATACCTCCGCGCGCCCGTCATTGCCCGGCAAACGGCTCCACCATTCAAAATACCGCTTCTTGAACATATCGGCGGATGAATTGGGATTAAAGCCAAAGCAGGCGATATTTCTGCGCCCGCATTCGGAAAGGTAGGTCAGCAGCGTGTGCATGGCGTTATCATAATCCATGCGCACCTCCCCCAGGGGCATCATGGGCTCCTGAGGATCAAAGTTGATGATCACCGCATCGATTCCCTGCTCCGCAAAAAAGCGCAGCGCCTGGGCCATCCATGCCTTGGAGGCCCCGGCAATGATGACCAGCCGCCTTTCCTGCCCGAAAAGCGCGCCGTAATCAAGGGCGGTATAGGCATTGCCATCCAGCTGGATAAAGCGATATTTGCGCCTGGCCGCCTCCTTCATCAGGCCATCCAGCGTCTGGCGCACCCAAATAGAGCCCTCCGTTTCAATCAAGGCAGGAACCAGCATGCGTATCACCTATCCTTCTGCCTGCATGATCATGCTTCTTGGCTGGATTATAGCATAGGGCCCGGGGCCTGTCAAGCGGCGGCGGCTGACAGCATGCCAGGCGCGCTTTTTCGGAAAAAATCCACGCTTTTTTCCCTTGCTGCGCCGGGTCTCCTGCCGTATCATGAAAGCACCGGAAAATAGCCAAGGCAAGCCGGGATAAAAAAGAAAGGTGCTGATCCATCCGTGACCCCCGTTTCAGTAAAAGATGAAATCCGCATGCTTGCGGCCTATGACGAGCCCGCGCCCGAGGAAATGCCCATTTTTGCCGAAAACCGCGTGCATCAGCGCTCCAGCGGCAATCCCTATCCCTGCAAGGTGGTTGTGGAGGTGGATCGCCAGCATCGCAGCGAAAAGCCCTTCCGCATCATTACGCTGGAAAATGAATACCTGCGGATCGAAATCATGCCGCAGCTTGGCGGGCGCATCTACTCCGCCTATGATAAGCGAACCGGCTATGATTTCTTCTACAAGCAGCATGTGATCAAGCCTGCCCTGATCGGCCTGCTGGGCAGCTGGGTTTCCGGCGGCTGCGAATTCAATTGGCCCGTGCATCACCGGCCCAGCACCTTTATGCCGGTGGATACGGCCATTGAGCGGCATGAAAACGGCGCTGTCACCGTATGGCTGAGCGAAAACGAGCCTCTGGACCGCATGAAGGGCATGGTCGGCGTGTATCTTGCCCCGGGCGAGGCCCGCTTTGACACGCGCATGAAGGTCTTTAACCGCACGGCGCAGCGCCATTCCTTCCTCTGGTGGGAAAATGCCGCCGTGCCGGTGAACGAGCAGTACCGGCTCATTTTCCCGCCGGATGTCCATTATGTGCAGTTCCATTATCGGAAGAATGTAACCTCCTATCCCGTCGCCAGCGGCGTATACAATGGCATCCGTCTGGGGGATCACACGGATATTTCCTACCACAAAAACACGCGCCAGCCCACCTCCTATTTCTGTGCCGAATCGGATTATGACTTTTTCGGCGGCTATGACGAGGGCAGGCGCTGCGGCGTGATCCATGTGGCAGACCGCACGGTCAGCGTCGGCAAAAAGATGTTCACCTGGGCCTATAATCAGCTTTCCCGCAGCTGGGAAAGGGCGCTGACGGATACCGACGGCGCTTACGCAGAGCTGATGGCCTCCAGCTATTCCCTCAATCAGCCGGATTTTGCCTGGCTGATGCCCTATGAATGCAAGGAATTCTCCCAGATGTGGTATCCCGTCGGGGCCATTGGCACGCCGATGTGCGCCTGCCGGGAGGCAGCCATTTCCGTGGAAAACGGCAGGATCGGCATCCAGGCCGCCATGCCGCTGCATAACGCTGTCTTTACCGCCAATGGCAAAAAGTATCCCCTGGATGTCACCCCCGATGCCTGCGCATTTATCCCCATGGAAAATGAGCTTCTCTCCTTTACCCTTACGGATGATGCCGGCCGCACGCTGCTTGCCTACAATCGGCCCGCTGCCGATGAAATAAAGCCCATGCCCGATACCATTCCGGATAACCCGACCCTGGATCATTTGACCAGTGCCCAGGAGCTTTACCTGATGGGCGTGCATGCCGAGCAGTACCGCGATCCGGCCATCCGTCCGAATCAGTACTGGCAGGAGGCCCTGGCCCGGGATCCGGAGTATGTCCCCGCGCTGACGGCAATGGCAGGGTATGCGCTGGAGCATCTGCGGTTTCATGAGGCCTATGCCTATGCCATGAAAGCATGGAAGAAAGTCACCATGCGCAATTTCCATCCCGAAAGCGGCGAAATGCAGTATCTGCTGGGCCGCATTCAGGAGGCAAGGGGCGATGAGAAGGACGCCTGGAAATGGTATTCCCAGGCAGCCTGGGCGCAGGATGCCCGGGGGCGCGCCATGACCCGGCTTGCCATGCTGGCGGGCCGCCGCGGTCAATATGAGGCCATGGCGGAATATGCCCGTCAGGCCCTGCGCGAGCATGGCGGAAATGAAACGGCCCTGATGCTCCTGGCCATCGCCTGCAAATATACCGCGCCTGAAAAGGCCGGGGAAATCTTTGCTTCCCTTCGGGCGCAGGATCCCCTGAATCTGTCCGCCCGTGCCGCCGAAATCGGCGCCGTGCCCGCGCTGTATGCCGCCATGGGGACGGATGCATGCCAGAGCGCGCTGGATATTGCCTCCGATCTGGCCGAATGCGGAGAAACCGCCCTGGCCGCTCAGGTGCTGAGGAATCTTCCCCGGAAAACTGCCCAGACCGAATATGTCTATGCCTATCTATCCGGGGATGATGAAGCCCTGAAAATGGCGCAGACGCTGGAAACGGGCATTGCCTATCCCTCGCGCCTTCTGGAATACAGGGCGCTAAAGGCGGCGGCAGAGAAAAATGACGGGGATGCCGCCGCGCTTCATCTGCTGGCCTGCCTCCTCTACGCCAGGGAGAATTATGCCCAGGCCGAGGCGCTCTGGGCGCGTGCGCAAAAGATCGCGCCGGATCAGTATATGCTCTATCGCAATCTGGCTGTCTGCCGCTACAGCCATCTGGGTCGCAGAGAGGAGGCGCTGCCGCTCCTGGATCAGGCGCTGGCCCTGCATCCCCACGACGGGCAGCTCATCTGGGAAAAGGCGCATCTGATGGGCAGGCTGCATCAGGATCCCCGGAAAATCGCCGCCTTCCTCATGGAAGAAAACCATCCCCGGGAGGATATCATCGTGGAGCTTTGCCGGGCGCTCAATCGGGCGGGCGAATATGCCCAGACGCTCAGCATCCTGCATGATCATGCCTTTACCCCCTGCGAGGGCGGCGAGCATGCCGTGGCCGAGCCGTATATGTTTGCCCATCATGCGCTGGGGCGCAAGGCGCTGCAGAAAGGCGATGCCGAAACGGCGCTTTCCCATTTCCGCGCCGCCCAGACGCTGCCGGATAACCTGGGCGCGGGGCTATGGAATGAGGTGCTGCTGGTTCCGCATCAGTATTATGAGGCCGTCTGCCTAAAGCAGCTGGGCAGAGAGGAGCAGGCCCTCCCGCTTCTTCAGCATATTCTTTCCCTTAAGCAGGATTATTTCAGCAATATGCATCTGCCGGAATTGCCCTGCTGGCAGGCGATGGCCTGCAGGCAATTGGGCCTGAATGCCCGGGCGCAGGAACTGATTGCCGCGCATCTGCGCGCCCAGCAGGCGGCGGCTGCGGCCCGGGATGCAGGCTATTACAAAACCACGCCCTTCTTTATCTCCTACATGGAGGATGCAAAAACGCTGCGCAGCGCCGCCTGTGCCTGGCAGACAGCCATGGCGCATTTCGCCGCGGGCGATCTGCAGAAGGCAGCGGCCTTTGCCAGGGAAGCCATTGCCAAGGAGCCCGGCTATCTCTACGCGTATCTGATCGCGGAATAAGCGGCGGCGCTCATCACTCCCCGGCAATGACCGCAGGAAAGCGATGCCGGGGATGCGCCGCCTCACGCGGCAAAAGCCCATAAAATCAGCCCGCAAGGAGCCAGAAGCAAGGCTCCCTGCGGGCTATTTTCCTATTGACCCAATTTCGTTCCGGTCTTGCCGGGCAGCACGCCATCGCCCCTCGCCTTTCACCCGGCAGGAATCGCCGCCTCCCGGGAAAGCAGCGCCGCCTCCGCAGCAGAGGCCGCCAGCCCGGAATGCACATGCGGGCTTTGGACGGGCGCTTTTCCCGCATCCACCGCCAGGAGCAGGGCCGCCAGAATCAATAGCAGCGCGGCGGGCAGGGATAGGGTGCTGCTGCCTTTCTCTTGCTTCATCATCGATTCCTCCCTCTTGTACAATAGAATAATTGCATTTCGTTTCATTTTCTTAATCTTTTCGTAATAATTTTACACATAAGAAATAATTTGTCAATCCCTCACTGCCAACATTTACACCTGTAACCACCCACCAGGAACCGGGAAGAGGGGACGGGAATTTTTGCAGGAGGATGCTTTTGCGTCAAAAGCACCCTCCCGAAAACCAAAAACAAAGGAATATATTTGCGGAGGAACCACTTTTGCGTCAAAAGTGTTTCCCCCGCCCCCTCCGAAAACGGCTCTGGATGGTTCATGGGTGGACTATGCCAAATTGAATGCCGGATCAGCAAAAAGGAATAGCAATAGAAAAAACAACAGCAATGTTCCAGCATTTGATGGGACATTGCTGCTTCATTCTGTATTTCCTGTTTTCATTTGCTTCACCGGCATTCAAGCGGCTGAAAAAAACGACAGCAATGCTTCACATCTGGTAAGAGCATTGCTGTTTTTTTCCTTACTGCTTGTTTCTTTTTGCTTCACTGGCATTCAATTTGGTTCTATCCTTCCATGAAACATCCAGAGCCGGTTTTCGGGAGGGCGCGGGAGGGTGCTTTTGACGCAAAAGCATCCTCCCGCAATATCTTTCCCCGTCTCCGGTCCTGGTTTTCGGGAGGGTGCGGGAGGGGACTTTTGACGCAAAAGTCTCCTCCCGCAAAATATCCCCGCAATCATCTCATCACGGGATTCTTTCCAGCGTCCAGACGCTGCCATTCGTGGCCAAACGCAGGATGCCCTTTTCGCAGAAATAGTGGGGGATTTTTTTCTCCTTAAGCTGCTCGGCGCCGCCTGCGCTATTGCGTCCGCTGGTACAGATCACCAGCTCCGGGGCGACCATCTCCAGAAAGCCCTCCTGCATCCGGGCGTAGCCGTGATGGGGAAATTTCAGGATATCGGCCTTGAGATCCAGGTTCTGGGCGTCCTCCATAAGCAGAAGCTGGGTATCCCGCTGGATATCGCCGGAAAAGAAGATGCGCCGTTCCCCATATTCGATCATCAGCATCACGGATTTATTATTGACCCGGGTCAGGCTTTCATCGGTGCGCTGATGCACGGTAATTTTCACATCGCCAAAGGCAATGCTTTCGCCGTTCTGCACCTGGCGGAAGGGGATATTCAGGGCGTGCAGATCATCATAGATCTTAAAGCGCACGGTATCCCCCTCGGGATAATCCTCCGGAAAGCCCGTAAGGAATTCCCCGGCTGGTGCATTTTTCAGCACATGATTGAAGCCGCCCAGATGATCGGCATCGGGATGGGAATTCACCGCGTAGGTAAGGCTGGTCATATCCAGCTTTTTAAGCAGCGCCTCCACGGCCTCCCATTGATTGCCGGCGCAGTCAATCAGCATGGAATATTCGCCCCAGCGCACCAGGGCGGCATCGCAGCCATAAATCTTGGGAAAATAAATTTCCAGCAGCATTTCCTCCTCGCCGAAGGAAAAATCCGCCCCTTCCCCCGCGATTTTATCGATAATGACCGCTTCCTCCGCCATACCGGAAAGGCAGGGCAGAAGCAAAACCGCCGCCAGCAATAACGCCATGATTCTTTTCATCGTCGCCTCTCTCCTTGCCCGCAGGCGTTTATTCCGCGCTGAACGCATAAATGGTGGTGGATTGATAGGTCTCCCCGGCCTTCAGCGTGGTGGTGGGGAAATGAGGCTGATTGGGGCTATCGGGATAATGCTGGGTTTCCAGGGCCACGCCGCCGTAAGCACCGTAGGAAAGGCCGCCCTTGCCCGTCAGGCTCAGGCCCTGGCCGGTATAGATCTGCACGCCGGGCTCGGTGGTGCTTACCTGCATGGTTCTTCCGCTTTCCGTATCCTTCAGCACCGCCACCTTCCGCAGGCCTTCGCCCTTCAGGCAGTAATTGGTATCATAGCCATTGGCCTCGTCAATCAGGCGGCATTCGGCCCGGCGGGCAATGCCATCGCCAATGCGCATGGGCTGATTGAAATCAAGGGGCGTGCCCGCCACGGTCAGGAATTCACCGGTGGGAATCAATTCCTGATCCACATCGGTAACGCAGTCGGCATCGATCTGCAAAGTATGGGAGAGGATATCCCCCTTGCCCGCCCCGGCCAGATTGAAATAGGCATGATTGGTCAGATTCACGATGGTATCCGCTTCGGAAAGTGCCAGATAGCGGATGGTCAATTGGCAATCGTCATTAAAGGAAAAGGAAACCTGCACCTTCATTTTGCCGGGGAAGCCCTCCTCCCCATCATGGGCCACATAGGTGAAAAGCACGGTATCCTCGCCCTCAGTCTCCAGGGTTTCGCCCCTCCACCATTTCTTGTCAAAGCCTTCCCGTCCGCCATGCAGATTATTGCGGCCGTTATTGGGGAACAGCGTATATTCCTTGCCGTTCAGGGTAAAGCGCGCCCTGGCAATGCGGTTGCCGTAGCGGCCTACCGTTGCCCCCAGATACCCGGATTTCTGATCATAATCATCCAGCGAATCAAAGCCCAGGCAGACATCCGCCATTTTTCCGCTGCGATCCGGCACCTGAATGGATACCAGATGTGCGCCGAAATCCAGCACGGAAACGGAAGCGCCCAGCCGATTGGTCATGGTATAAAGGGTCATCTGCCGCCCGATCAGATCAATGCCGAAGGGCTTTTGGGTAATGCTCATTGGTTCATTCCTCCCCATCATCGGTAGTACTTCCCCTATTATATGCCTTTTTTCTATTCTTGAAAAGTATAAATTCCGGAAAGTATGGAAAAAATACGCCATACAGGAGGCGATGCCCATGATTTCCCGGCCCCAGAAGCGCTGTCTTCCCGCCCTTGCCCTTGGCATGAGCTTTTTTCTTCTTCTGCTGCTCTTTCTGTATCTGATGCTTTTCCCCGCCGCGCCTGCCCCCGCCGCCCCCGTTCTGCTGGGGGAAGGGGCGGGCTATACCCTTTTCCGGGGCGCGCCGGAAATGCAGGGCAGCATCCATTCCATTTCCCGGGTGCAGCTGCTTAAAGGGTATCTGATGCAGGTCAGCCCTGCCCATCCCCTGCCCCAGGATTTTCCTCAGCCCGATACCCATCAGCTGCGGGTGATGGTGGGCGCCTATCTTCCGGCAGAGGAGGGCGTTACCCTCTGCCGGGACGCCGTTTACGCCCTCTGCGCCATTCAATTGGAGCATTCCCTCCATGAGGGGGCCACGCTGATTCGCGGCGCGCTTTCCTATGCCCAGCAGGAGGATTGGCGCAGAGAGGCATTTGCCCGCTATGCCAAGGTATACCCCTTGCACGAGGCCCTCTCCCGGGCCTATGCCGCCGTGCCGGGCGGCGGCGAAAGCGAGCATCAATTGGGCTATGCTCTGGATATTTCCCTCTCGCCCCCGCTCTCTCTGGGGGAAAGAGAGCCCCTGATGCGGAATGAAACGGGCAAATGGCTGAAGGAAAATCTCTGGCGCTTTGGCTGGATTCAGCGATACGGCCCCTCCGCACCGGGCGAGGGCGGCTGCGAGGACATTCATCTGCGCTATGTGGGAAAAATTCACGCCGCCGCTATGCATGCCGCAGGGCTGGGCCTGGAGGACTATCTCTCCCTGCTCCGAAGCCACGGCAGGCTGACCCTTTGCCGCGATGGCGCGCCCTATGCCTATATCTACTGCGCCCCCTGCCAGGATGGCTGGGCGCTGCCCGTGCCGGAAGGAACGGAATACCAGGTCAGCGCGGATAATACCGGCTGGGCCGTGGCCGCCATCGCCGCCGATACCAGCTTCTGAGGGGACGGGGATGGGGGGAACGGGGGAACGGAATGGGAGAGATATTTGCGGGAGGAGACTTTTGAGTCAAAAGTCCCCTCCCGCACCCTCCCGAAAACCAAGGAAACGGGGGTTTTTGCGGGAGGATGCTTTTGCGTCAAAAGCGCCCTCCCGCGCCCTCCCGAAAACCGGCTCTGGATGGAGCATGGCTGAACTCTGCCAAATTGAATGCCAGATCAGCAAAAAAGAATAGCAATAGAAAAAACAACAGCAATGCTTCCATGTTTGGTTAAGGCATTGCTGTTGTGTTCCTTACAACTATTTCTCTTTTGCTTCACTGGCATTCAACCTGGTTTTACCCATCCATGATCCATCCAGAGCCAGTTTTGGGAGAAAGATTTCAGGGAATCAATACTCCCGTCTTTTTTGCTGATCTGGCATTCAACTTTGTTCTTTTTCTCCAAGAAACATCCAGAGCCGGTTTTCGGGAGGGTGCGGGAGGGTGCTTTTGACACAAAAGCATCCTCCCGCAAAAACCCGTTATTCCCCATCACCCGTCCGCCAGATTTCCTCGGCATATTGGCGGATGGTGCGATCGGAGGAGAATTTTCCCGCCCCGGCCACGTTATACAGGCATTTCCGGGCAAAGGCTGCGGCGTTCTTCGTATCGCAGATTGCTTGGAGCTTAGCCTCCGTATAGGAGGGGAAATCCAGGAGCAGATAATAATGATCGGGGGCATGCCAGGATGCGCCCTTAAGCAGCGCCGATTTCAGTTCCATCAGCGCGCCGTCCTCATCCCGGAAAAGGCCGTTATCCAGCGTATCCACCACCCGCCGAATCCGGGGATTTTCCTGATAGAGCGCCACGGGATCGTATTCCCCGCGGATACGCTGAATATCCTCCAGCCGTGCCCCGAAGATATAATTGTTTTCCTCCCCGGCCTGTTCCACGATTTCGATATTCGCGCCGTCCAGCGTGCCCAGGGTCACCGCGCCGTTAAGCATCAGCTTCATATTGCCGGTGCCGCTGGCCTCGGTACCTGCTGGGGAAATCTGCTCGGATATATCGGCGGCGGGAATGATTTTTTCCGCATAGGAGCAATTGTAATTCTGCACGAATACCACCCGCAGCCGCTGATTGGTTTCGGGATCCCCATTGACCAGCGCCGCAATCTGGTTGATATAGCGGATCACCGCCTTGGCCCGGGCATAGCCCGGAGCGGCCTTGGCCCCAAAGATCATGGCTACCGGCGGCATATCCGCATGCTTCCCTTCCTTCAGATCAAAATACAGATCCAGAATGGAGAAGGCATTGAGCAACTGGCGCTTGTATTCATGCAGGCGCTTGATCTGCACATCAAATACGAAATCCGGCGGAATGCATACACCCTCCTGCCGTTCGATAAAGGCGGAAAGCTGCCGCTTCTTTTCCCGCTTGACCGCCATAAAATCCCGGATCAGCGCGTCATCTCCTTCAATCATCGGCCTGAGCCACGCCAGCTGATCCAGATCGGTAAGGAAGCCATCGCCGATGCGGCTGGAAAGCAGCCCGCAAAGCTCGGGATTGCAAAGACCCAGCCAGCGGCGCTGGGTGATGCCGTTGGTCTTGTTCTGGAACATCTGCGGCCTGAGCAGATACCAATCGTACAGCACATCATTTTTCAGAATCTCGCTGTGCAGCCGGGCCACGCCGTTAACGGCAAAGCCGCCGTACATGGCCAGATAGGCCATATGCACCTGCTTATTCTGGATGATGGCCAGGCCGTCTGTCTGCTCAATTCCCGCCGAGCGAAGCTCCTCCTGCTGCCGGGCGGCAATGCGGCGGATGATTTCGGTCATTTCGGGGGCCACGCTGGCCAGCAGGGAAAGATCCCATTTTTCCAGGGCCTCCTGCATCACGGTATGGTTGGTGTATGCAAAGGTATTCTGCGCCGTTTTAAGCGCCGCGTCAAAATCCATCCCCTCCTTCATCAGCAGCCGGATCAATTCAGGGATCGCCATGGTGGGGTGGGTATCGTTGAGCTGCAGGGCATGAAAGCGGGAAAACTGCGAAAAATCATTGCCGTGAAGCGCCTTAAAATCCCGGAGCAGATCCTGCAGCGTGGCGCTGCAAAGCACATACTGCTGCCGGATGCGCAATTGCTTGCCCGCCCGCATGGAATCATTGGGATAGAGCAGCTTGGTAATATCCTCGGCGGCATTCTTTTCCCGGGCGGCCCGGGCATAATGCTGGGCGTTGAACAGATCAAAATCCAGGGGCTGCAGGCTTTCGCACTGCCATAGGCGCAGGGTGCCAATCCGCCCCGCGCCATAGCCGATAACCGGCATATCATAGGGCACGGCCTTGACCGTAAGCCCCTTCATTTCCACCGTAACGCTCTTATCCTCCCGGCGGATAGACCAGGGATCGCCGTATTTTTCCCAGTCATCCGGAAGCTCATGCTGCCTGCAATCCACAAATTCCTGCTTAAAGAGGCCGTACTGATAGCGCAGCCCATAGCCAAAGAGCGGCACATCCAGGGTGGCCGCGCTATCCAGAAAGCAGGCGGCCAGCCGCCCCAGGCCGCCATTGCCCAGGGCCGCATCCTCAATATCCTCAAGCAGGGCCATGTCCACGCCCTTTTCCCGCAAAAGCGCCCTTGCTTCCTCCAGCACGCCCAGAGAAAAAAGATTGCTGTAAACCATCCGCCCGATCAGATACTCCGCCGAAAGATAGCAGGCAAAGCGCCCGCTGCGCTGCCGCCGCTGATCCTCCGCCCACCGGGGGGCAATTTCGGTCATCACCGCCTGAGAAAGGGCGTTATGCAATTGCCAGGCGGTCAGCTCCTTCAAGGAAAGCTGATACAGCGAAAGGGCATTTTCCTCTGCCCGCCGGATTAGTTTTTCCGTGTTCATGGCTGATTCCCTCCGCGATGATATTTCCGGTTCAGGCGGATGATTTCCTCCCTGACCGCAGCCGGGGCGCTTTCCGTCATTCGCCAGCCCCAGTTTCCCCCTACCGTGCCGGGGGTATTCATCCGGGCGGCGGTGGGCAGACGCAGGAAATCCTGCATGGGCACGATGGCCCGCTCGGCGGTGCTGGCGAAGGCGGCCTCGATCATCCGGCCCGCAATATCATCCGTTTCCTTCATGCCCAGCTCCCGGCAGGCAATGGCCCTGGTTTTTTCATTGGCGGCCGCCCACCAGCCCAGCACCGTATCATTATCATGGGTGCCCGTATAAACAACGGCGTTTTTGCCATGATTCCTGGGCAGATGCGCATTATCATCCTCGCTGTCAAAGGCAAAGGAAAGCACCTTCATCCCCGGATACCCGCAGAAGCGCAATAGCCGCCGCACCCGGGCGTTTACCTCGCCCAGATCCTCGGCAATGATTCTTACCTCCTTTGCCTCCTTCCGCACCCGACGGAAGAATTTCCGCCGCGGGCCCAGCCGCCATTGCCCGTTCCGTGCATTCTTTGCGCCGTAGGGAATGGCATAATAATTGGCAAAGCCGATAAAATGATCCACCCGCACCAGATCAAACAGCGTGCCCATGGCCTTGAGCCGCCTGATCCACCAATCATATTTCCGCTTGCGCAGGGCGTCCCAGTCATAAAGGGGATTTCCCCAAAGCTGCCCGTCCTCGGAAAAATAATCCGGGGGCACGCCGGCCACCTGAATGGGCCTGCGCTCAGCATCCAGCTGGAAAATTTCCGGGTTGGCCCAGGTATCGGCGCTGTCCTCTGCCACATAGATGGGCATATCGCCAAAGAGCTGAATGCCCCGTTCGTTGGCATAGCGCTTCATGGCCTGCCACTGGCGGCGGAAAAGCCACTGCACAAAGAGATGATACTGGATTTCCCCCTGCATTTTTTCCCGCCAGGAAAGAAGGGCGCTTTCCTCCCTCAGCCGCAATTCCCGGGGCCAATTCTGCCAGGCCGCCCCGGAAAAATGCTGCTTGAGCGCCATGTAGAGGGCATATTCCTCCGCCCAGGGCTGCTCCCGGGCAAACTGCCGCATGCCCTCCGTTACGCCCGTATTTTCAAATGCCTTTCTCAGGGCCGCCTCCTTGGCCGCCCGCACAGCCTCAAAATCCACCTGATCGGAATCGGGAAGCAGGGGAATATCCTTTTCCTCCAGCATGCCCTCCTCCTTCAGCATGCTCAGATCGATCATCAGGGGATTGCCCGCATAGGTCGAGGCGCTCTGATACGGGGATTCTCCATAGCCCGTGGGGCCCACCGGCAGCATCTGCCAGATGGACGCCCCCGATGCCTTGAGAAAATCGATGAACTCATAGGCCGCCTTGCCCAGCGTGCCGATGCCTCCCGGCTGCGGCAGGGATGTGATATGCAATAGGACGCCGCTTTCACGCATACGTTTTTCTCCTTTCGGGAACGATTGATTGAATTCTTTATTATGATTATATCATATCGGAGCAAAGGACGCAATTCAATCATACAAATAAAAGCGGTCTTTTTCCCGCTTTTTCTTCCCATTTTCTCCGGTGCTTTTTCGGTTGACACCCTTTCGCCCGTCCCCTATAATAGCTTTAAGCAGCAAAATGCAGCGAAAGGACGGAAGGCACATGATCTATTCCGGAGAAAAGCAAAAGGAAATTGTATTTCCCCTGGGCGGCATCGGCACGGGCTCCATTGGCCTGGCGGGCAACGGCAGCCTGGTGGATTGGGAAATCTTCAATCGTCCCGCCAAGGGAAGCTATAATGGCTACAGCTTTTTTGCCATCCGCGCCCAATATCCGGATGGCTCCCGCATCACCCGGGTGCTTCAGGGGGATTGGAATAAGGATCTGATGGGGAAATATTCCAAGGCCGCCTTTTCCGGCTATGGCTACGGCCCCAGCGGAACCACCATGTGCGGCTTTCCGCATTTTTCCTCCGTCCGCTTTGACGGAAAATTTCCCATCGCCACCCTGACCTTCCGGGATGCGCATTTCCCCGCCAGGGTGATCATGAAGGCCTTTAATCCCCTGATTCCCCTGGATGCCGAGCAATCCGGCATCCCCGCCGCCTTTTTTGAAATCACGGTGGAAAGCCAGGATGAGCAGGTGGAATACAGCGTGCTGCTTTCGGTTACAAACCCCTTTGAAAGCAGCATCAATGAAAAAATCGAGGATTGCCGCTATACCGCCGTCCGGATGCGCCATGCCGGAAAGGCCCCTGATGACCCGGAATACGGGGATATGACCATCGCCGTGGATCGGGAAAGCGGCCTTTGCCAGGAATACTGGTATCGGGGCGGCTGGCAGGATAAGGTTACCACCTTCTGGTATGATCTGGAAAGCGGCAGCTTTCCAGCCAGGCATTATGACGAGGCGGGCAAGGGCGATGTCTGCTCGGTCGGCGCAGGGGAAGCCCTGGGCCGGGGCAGGCGCGCCGCCTTCCGCTTCCTGATTTCCTGGAATATTCCCAATAATTATAATTACTGGTCGCCCTGCCGGAATGAGAAGGGGCGCGATATCACCTGGAAAAATTATTATGCCACGCGCTTTGCCGATTCTGCCGCCTCCTGCCTTTACGCCCTGGAAAACTGGGATGCGCTGTATGCAAAAACGCTTCGCTTCTGCCGCTCCCTTCATTCCTCTACGCTGGATCCTTCGGTCATCGACGCCGTTTCCTCCACCCTCTCCGTCCTTAAATCCCCCACCGTGCTGCGCCTTGAGGACGGCACCTTTTATGGCTGGGAGGGCGTGCATGAGCAGGCCGGCTCCTGCGAGGGCACCTGCACTCATGTATGGAGCTATGCCTACGCCCTCTGCTTCCTTTTCCCTGAATTGGAGCGCACAATGCGCAGAACCGAACTGGAAATCGATACCGATTCAAGCGGCTGCATGCAGTTCCGGACCACCCTGCCCCTGGGCAGAGAGCGGGGCAATTTCCATCCCTGCCTGGATGGGCAGATGGCCACGATCATCAAAATCTACCGCGACTGGAAAATCACGGGGGACAGCGATTGGCTGCGCGGGCATTGGGCGGATATTAAGCGCATTCTGGAATATGCCTGGAGCGAAGAAAACCCCTACGAATGGGATCGGAATAAGGACGGCGTATTGGAGGGCAGGCAGCATCATACCCTGGATATGGAGCTTTTTGGCCCCTCCGCCTGGCTGGAGGGCATGTATCTGGCGGCGCTGAAGGCGGCGGCCGAAATGGCGGCGTTTCTGCAGGATACCGAAAAAAGCGAGGAATACAGCCGCCTGTTTGAAAGCGGGCGGAAATGGACGCAGGAGCATCTTTTTAACGGACGCTATTTCATTCAGCAGATCGATCTAAGCTCCATGGATCCGCCCCGGCATTTTGATTGCCCCCAGTACTGGAATGAGGAAAAGGGCCAGATCAAGTATCAGATCGGCGAGGGCTGCGAAATCGATCAGCTGCTGGGCCAATGGCATGCCAATCTCTGCGGCCTGGGGGATATTTTTGATCGTCAGCAGCGGAAAACCGCGCTCAAAAGCATGCTGCAGTATAATTTTCTTCCCTCTCTTCGGGAGCATGCCAACGCCTGGCGCGTTTTCGCCCTCAATGATGAGGGCGGCGCCATCATCTGCAGCTATCCCGAGGGCAGCCAGCGGCCCATCATTCCCATTCCCTACTGCGATGAATGCATGACCGGCTTTGAATATGCCTTTGCGGGCCTGTTGATCAGCGAGGGCATGATCAAGGAGGGGCTTATGGTCGTTCGCGCCATCCGGAATCGATACGACGGCAAGAAGCGCAATCCCTGGAATGAAATCGAATGCGGCAGCAATTATGCCCGTCCTATGGCCAGCTTTGCCCTCCTGCCGATTTTCAGCGGCTTCCAGCCCGATCTGCCAAGAAAGCGGATCGGCTTTTCCCCGCTGCTTCCGGGAAAATTCAAATGCCTCTGGAGCGTCGGCAGCGGCTGGGGCGATTTCAGCCGCACCGAAAAGGAATATAAAATCTCCCTTTCGGATGGCTTCCTTACGCTGGAGAGCGTTTTCCTTGGGGATGCGCCCGCCGTGCGCGCCGTTTATGCCGATGGCAGAAGCATTCCCTTTGAATGCCGGGAGGGGCTGATTACCTTTGCCTGCACGCGCATTGAGCGCGCCCTGCGGCTGGTATTGTAAGCATATTCCCCCGGCGCCGAATCAAAAAAAGGCCCCTCCGCACCCGAAAGCAGGATGCAGAAGGGTCTTTTTCCCTATTTCCCTCAGGGCAGGGGCACAAGGGTATTCAGAAAGCTTTTTTCAATATAGTAGACGCAGACGCCGTCCACTGCCATGGCGTCATGCAGCGCATCATAGGGATAGAAGGAAATGACCCGGGCGGTATCCTGGCTCGTCAGGATGATCTCCCCCTCCGCCTCCGTTCCCTCCGGAATCTGCCATCCCTCCGGCAGCCTTCCCGCCGGGGACAGCGCGGACAGCGCGGTATACCAGGAAAGAAAGGCCTCCGCATCCATATATTCCGCTTCTCCCGCCCGTTTTACGGCGGCGTCATAGAGGATTTCCCCGTATTCATCGGTGGCAATTTCGTTATTCTCCGTCAGAGCCTCCACCAGATAAAATTCATAGGCCTGCTGATATTCCCCATAGCGGAAGGAAATATGGCGCAGCTGATTGGTCAGAAAATTCACCGGCGCGCGCAGAAGCAGCTGCTCCGGAACGATTTCCTTCCAGAAGCCCAGCAGGAAATTGCTGGCCTTATACACCATGCCCTCCCACATCAGATACACGCCGCTTTTTCCCGTTTCATTCCCCAGCAGCAGCGTATAGCGCTTTTCCTCCTCCTGCCAGGATACCTGCTCGCCGCTTAAGGTTTCGCCGGTAATGGTGGTGGGGGTCTGGGTGAGGATCACGTTCAGCGCCGGGCGCAGCAGGCCCAGCTGCTCCAGATCATTTTCCTCCGCGCTTCCCAGGCATGCCTCAAAGGCCATGCCCTCAATGGCGGAGAGCAATTGCTGGCTCTGCACAGAAGAAACGGGATAGCAAAGCGGCGCATCCATCTGCCAGCCATCGGGGGTATAATACAGGCCCAGGCTGATATCCCCGGAAATATCAATGCGATCCAGGAGCGATGCATCCAATTCAGGCTGCTCAAAATCCCGCAGATATGCCATTTCGTAAAAGAACGGCTCCAGGAAGGCCTCCAGCACCGTATAAATCCGGCTGTCGCCCTCGATCATGCAGTAATACTGGGGCTCCTCCTCAGGGGAAAGCGCCCCGATCAGCAGCCGCTTCTTTTCGCCGTCCTGATAGGTAATCGTCACGCTGACCTGGGCCGGGGAAAGCCCGAAATGGGATAAATCGACCGGGCTCTCCCGGGTATCCAGAATCGTCTCCTGTGCCTTTAATTCATGCAGCGCGCTGATCATGCCCTCGGTTACAAAGCTGCGCAGGGCGGTTTCGCTCTTGCCCAGCAGATAGAAGCTGCCATCCGCCCCAAGAACAAGCGGGTAGGCCTCGCCCTCCCTGGGCATGATGCCAAGGGCCGTGATTTCGCTGCCGCTTCTTTCAAGCAGCACCGTCTGAGGGGTGGTTTCGGGAAGCGCATCCACATCCACGGGCCGATTCAGCCAATAGATGCCCCCGCCGCACAGGGCCGCAGCCGCCGCCAGCAGCAATAGCAGCACGCCCTTTTTCAGCCCGCGCCGGGCCTTTTTTTTCGGTACTCTTTCCATCTTTACAAATTCCTTCTGGGCAGCAATACCAGCGCCGCCCCCAGCAGCACCAGCAGCGGCAGCATCACCGTCACCGCCACAGCCGGCGTAATATTGCCCAGGCTCAGCCCCGCCCGCAGGGCATTCTTGGGCGCGATATCCAGATCCACCGGATCGGCCTGCTGCAAGGAGCGCACCACCTGCAGCAGAAATACCGTGGAATCCGTATTATTCTGCACCCAGTAATCGGTAAACACGGTGGCGTTGCCCAGAATAAACGCCCGGGACAGCGTGCCATCCTCATACATTTTTTCCGACCACATGGAAAGGGCAAATACCCCCTCCTCATCCCCCGGCTGCTGCTCGGAAAGGCTGACGCCATCCAGATAATTGCGGATATAGGCCTCCCCCGTCAGCAGCAGCGGCGTCACCTGCACGCCGTTTCCCGCCGCCGACGCCTGATAAAAGGCCCGGGCCCCGCCAAGGAGCAGAATATCCTGCCCCGCCGCCACCAGATTGCGCGTCACATCGGTTTCCTGCATATAGGGCATAAGGTATACCGGGCTGTCGGCATAATAGCTGCCCGATGCGCTTTCCTTGGCAATGACCAGCCCCGGATAGCATCCGATGCCATAGGAGCGCAATAGCGCCTGATAATTTTCCAGATTCAGGGGATCGGAATACTGAGAAATAATGAAAAAATCGCCGCCATTCCGGGCAAAGGCCTGGATTTTTTCCAATTCTTCCGCCGTCAGATCATACTGGGGCGAAAGAATCATCAGCAGGCTTTCGGGATTCAGTTCGCCCCCATTCTGCAGATTGACCCTTTCCACCAGATAATTGGCCGAAATCAGCGTGCTTTCCAGGTTTTCCGTATCCGTTTCGTTCATTTCCCCATGGCCGGTGAGCAATTGAATGGCGGGCAATTCATCCAGGGTTACATAGACGATGGCCTCGGTCAGGCTCTCCTCATAGGTAAAGCCCGCCGCATCAAAATAGCCCGTTTCCGTATTGTAGGAATAGACGTAATAATCATCCTCGTCAATCACCCGGGCCCGTCCCGTTTCCGGGCAGGAAATGATCAGGCAATCGGTGGATACCTCATTTTCCCCAATCGCATCGGAAAACTGATTGAGCAGCACGGGATTTTTCATGATGCTCTCCCGGGAATAGGTCAGATGCGGAGAGGCGGCTGCATAGCGTTCCAGCAGGGAAAGCAGCGTGGCGTTGCCCCCCTCCTGGGGAATGATGGCATAGATATGCACATCCTTATCCAGGGCCGCAAGCACCTGATCGGTGATTTCGCTCTGGGTGGTCGCGCCGTTAAAGGAGCAATCGATTCTCAGGGCGAACCGGTTTTCCAGCCCATCCGCCAGAATCCCCAGCAGCAGCGCCAGCAGCACCGCCGCCGCCGTCAGCGCCGCGGAAAGGCCGCCGCTGCGGATTTTCCGGTTATTCTTTATTTTTTTCAGCCAGGTCTTGATCTGCTTCATGGCGTCAGCCCTCGCTCCAGCGGCGGGCATCCAATACCCGCACGCTCAAAAACAGCATAATAAAAATGAACAAAAGATAATACAGCACGTTGGAAAGGCTCAATTGCCCCCGGACAAAGGGCGCAAAACGCTGATAGAGGCTGATGAAATCCAGGGCGCTGCTGACAGCCGTTACCGAAACGGCGGCCGCCACCACATCCGCCAGCCAGATCATCAGATTGGCGCCGATGCCCGCAATGGCCGCCGTCATCTGCGAACGGGCAAAGCAGGAAACAAACAGATCCAGCGCAATAAAGGCACAGCCCTGCAGCATCAGCCCCAGATAGCCCACCAGCGTTTCCCCCAGATACAGCGTGCCGTAAATCGCCACCAGCAGCGCATAAATCCCGGTGCAGACAAGCGTCAGCAGCAGCACCGCGCAGGCGGCAAAATATTTGCCCAGCACCATGCCGCTCAAAGAGCAGGGAGAGGAATAGAGCATCTGATCGGTATGCTGCCGCTTTTCCCCCGCCAGGAGACGCATGGTCAGAATCGGCGAAAGCAGCAGCCAGAGATAGCTGAGCTGGGAAAAAAGCGTCAGTAAATTGCCCGAGCGCGATGCCAGATTGCTTACTCCAAAGAAAACGCCCCCCAGCATCAGAAAAACACCCATAAAGACATAGGCCGCCGGCGTATAAAAATAGCTCTGCATTTCCTTGCGGAAAATGGCCCGCATGCACCTACCACTCCTATCCTTTAGCCTGCCGCCCCGGTGGCGCGCAGGAAAATCTCCTCCAGGCTGTCCTCCACCGGCGAAAGCCGCAGCAGCGGCGTCTGCATGGCGGAAAGCAGCGTAAATAATTCTCTCTCCGCGCTGCCCGCGCCCTGCACGGTCAAAAGCACCTGGGTGGTGCCGGGCTCGCTGCCCCGCTCCACCATCACCCGGCTTACGCTTTTCAGCTGCCGCAATTGGGGCAGCAGCGGGCCTTCGCCGCAGGCAATCACCGCCCGCAGCCTTCTTTCGCCCCGGCGCAGGGCGTTCATGGCGCTGTCGCAGATGATCTGCCCGTGATGCAGGATGATCACCCTGTCACAAATGGATTGCACCTCGCTGAGAATATGGGAGGAAAACAGCACCGTATGCTCCCCCGCCAGGGAGCGAATCAGCGCGCGCATTTCGCTGTTCTGTCTGGGATCCAGCCCGGCGGTGGGCTCATCCAGAATAATTACCTCCGGGGAGCCGCAAAGCGCCTGGGCCAGGCCTACACGCTGACGATAGCCCTTGGATAGATTGCCGATCTTCCGGCCCATTACCTCCGTAAGCCCCGTTTTCTTCCCCAGCGCCTCAATATGCGGCCCAATGGCGCCCTTTTCTATCTCCTTCAGCTCGCACGCGAAGCGCAGATAGGCCGCCACCGTCATTTCATCATACAGCGGCGCCGTTTCCGGCAGATAGCCCATGAGCCGCTTGGCCTCCCGGGGCGCTTCCATGACATCAAAGCCCCCTGCCAGTGCCCGGCCGCTGCTCGGGGCCAGACAGCCCGTCAGGATATTCATGGCCGTGGTCTTGCCCGCGCCGTTCTGCCCAAGCAGGCCCAATATCTGCCCTCTGGGCACCGTAAAGCTGATCTCGTCCAGCGCCCGATGGACGCCGTAGCGTTTGGATACCTTTTCAAGGGCGATCATGCCTGCGCGCCTCCCCGATACATTCCGTTTCGGCCCCGTGTGCCATAGGTATTATAGCATAGTCCTGCATAAAAAGCATGAACATTTTGTAAAGCCGTGGCGATTCACGCGATGGAATCTTTGCCCGCATTTTGCCTCTGCTCTTTACGGAAGGCAATGGAATATGCTATAATACCCATTGTTCCCCCACCGCGATGGGAAAACACCGGGAAAATCGTTCCCTTTCCCCCACTTGAATGACAAAAAGAGGTAATGCCAATGATGTATCGTAAATCCCAACGGGTGCATATGAATGTGACCGATACGCGCCTGCAGAAGCGCGTGCTGCTCATTGCCTGCGCCGTCCTGCTCATCCTTTCCGTTATCTTCGGGGTGACGGCCCTGCGCAACGGCGTCTATCGCAAAAACGCCCAGGCCCAGTTCCGCTATCGGATGCAGACCAATGTGGCCTCCGCCATCGATGAGGTTAACCGCATGTCCGGTATGGTCACCTCCAATACAACCGCCCGCCTGGCCCGCATCCGCCAGTATATCTATTATATGGAGCAGCTCAATAGCTTAAGCATGTATCTGGATGGCGGCGAAAGCGGCCGCCTGGCTCCCGATGAGGCCTTTACCGCCCTGGCCAGCGATCTGGATGCCTTCGAATCCCTTACCCAGGCCGCTACCTCCTCTACCCTCGATGTCCGTACCCAGCTTCTCACCCATCTGTCTACCCTTCAATCCATCCTGCAGCCCTGAAGGATGGGGAACGGGGACGGGAAAAAGATTGCGGGGAATCACTTTTGCGTCAAAAACCTCCTCCCGCAAAAATCCCGTTCTTTCTGCAGGAATTTGCAAAAGTGTGCAGAATATCATGGTGTTCCTTGCATAAAAGCAAATTATCAGCCAAAGGCAGCGCAGGAAGCATCTGCCACGGCAGCACAAGAAGGAGAAAGACACGATGCAGTTATCTGAGAGCGGACGGCTACTGAAGGTAGGCGTCATTGGTCTGGGCGGGCGCGGGCAATCGCAATTGCAGCTGATCAGCGGGATGCAGGATGTAAAGGTTCTGGCGGTATGCGATGTATATGCCGATCGGATAGAGCAGGGAAAGAAGATCGCCGCAGACGCCATCGGCACCCAGGATTATCATGAGATTCTTGGCATGCCGGAAATCGAGGCTGTATTTATTTTCACCGATTGGAATTCGCATATTCCCATCGCCATTGAGGCCATGCGCGCAGGCAAAGAGGTAGCCATGGAGGTTGGCGGCGCCAATTCCGTAGCAGAATGCTGGGATATGGTGCGCACGGCAGAGGAAACCGGCAAAAAATGCATGCTGCTGGAAAACTGCTGCTATAACGATACCGAGCTGACACTGCTCCATATGATCCGCCAGGGCGTATTTGGCGAACTGGTGCATTGCCAGGGCGCGTATGCCCATGATCTGCGGGATGAAATCGGTCTGGGCGATGTGAACCGCCATTATCGCCAGCGGAATTTCCTCCATCGCAATGGCGAATTGTATCCCACCCATGAATTGGGCCCCATCGCCACTTATCTTGGCCTGGGCCGGGGCAACCGCATGCTTTCCCTCTGCGCCATGGCCAGCAAGGCCCGGGGCCTGCACGCATGGCTGAAGGAAAACCGCGCCGATACGGATCTGGCCAGCGCCCAGGTAAACGAGGGCGATATTGTAACCACCATGATCTCCTGCGCCAATGGCGAAACCATCCTCCTCTCCCATGACTGCACCCTGCCCCGCCCCTATTCCCGCGGCGGCGTGGTGCGCGGCACCAAGGGCATCTGGATGGAGGATAACCATTCCATCCATATCGAGGGCAAAACGCCCCAGAAGGAAGGGGATTGGTCGCATTCCTGGGAAAGCGATGAAAAATGGCTGAAGGAATATCGCCACCCCCTCTGGGATGCCTATGAGGAATTCGGCAATCGCGGCGGCCATGGCGGCATGGATTACCTGGTACTGCGCGCGTTCGTGGAAAGCGTGCAGAATGCCACCCCCGCCCCCATCGATGTCTACGATACCGCCATGCTGATGGCTATTACCCCCCTGACCGAAGAATCCGTGGCTATGGGCGGCGCGCCTGTGCCCGTTCCTGATTTCACCCGCGGCCAATGGATGCATCCCAGAACCCAAAAAGGCGAAGGTACCTACGCCCTGTGACGGGGACGCAGAAAAGAACGGGGAGATAATTGCGGGAGGAGACTTTTGTGTCAAAAGCACCCTCCCGTTCCCTCCCGAAAACCGAGGACAGAGGGACGGGATTTTTGCGGGAGGATGCTTTTGCGTCAAAAGCACCCTCCCGCCCCCTCCCGAAAACCGGCTCTGGATGATTCATGGTGGGCTCCTGCCGAATTGAATGCCAGAGCAGCAAAAAATAAAAGCAGCCCTAAAAACAACAGCAATGCTTTCACGTTTGGCGAAGGCATTGCTGTTATTGTTTCTATTGCTATTCCTTTTTGCTGATCTGGCATTCGCTTTGGGTTTATCCCGCCATGAATCATCCAGAGCCGGTTTTCGGAGGGGGCGCGGAGGAACCGCTTTTGACACAAGGTGGTTCCCCGCAATATTTTTCCCCGTCCCCGTTCCGGTGCTTATTTGGAGACCAGTTCCAGGGTATCCTTGGCGATAGCGATTTCCTCGTTGGTGGGGATTACCAGAATCAGCACCTTGCTATCCTCAGCAGAGACGATCGAATCGGTGACGTTCGGCCAGGCGCAGGCGGCGTTCTTTTCCTTATCCAGCTTCGCGCCCATGAATTCGAAGCCGGCCATCACATCCTCGCGCAGCTTATAGTTATTTTCGCCGATACCGGCCGTAAAGAGGATCACGTCCACGCCATTCATGGCGGCGGCGTAGGAGCCGATATACTTCTTGATGCCATAGATCAGCATATCCCGGGCCAGCTTGGCGCGCTCATTGCCCTCGGAGGCCGCCTTATCCACATCGCGCATATCATTGGAAAGGCCGCTGATGCCCAGCAGGCCGCTCTTTTTATTGCAGATATTGAGCATTTCACTGACGGTAAGGTTCTCATTATTGCAGATATATTCCACCACGGCGGGATCCATGCTGCCGGAGCGGGTGCCCATCAGCAGGCCCTCCAGTGGGGTGATGCCCATGGAGGTATCCACGCATTTGCCGCCGTCAACCGCCGCCAGAGAGGAGCCATTGCCCAGATGGCAGGTGATGATGCGCAGCTCTTCGGGCTGCTTGCTCACATAGCGGTGAGAGGTGCCATGGAAGCCGTAGCGGCGCACATGCAGGCGCTCATAATATTCATAGGGCACGCCGTACATATAGGCCTTGGGCGGCATGGTCTGATGGAAGGCGGTATCGAATACGGCCACCATGGGCGTGGTGGGCATAACCTCCTGGCAGGCCTTGATGCCCATCAGGTTGGCGGGATTATGCAGCGGGCCCAGGGGAATATTCTCTTCGATGGCGTCCATAACGGCCTGATCGATAATCACGGATTCGGAGAACTTGCTGCCGCCATGCAGCACGCGGTGACCCACGGCGCTGATTTCATCCATGGATTTTACCACGCCGAATTTTTCATCCGTCAGGGCGTTGAGCATCATATGGCAGGCTTCCACATGATTCTTGATGGGCGCGGTTTCCACATCCAGCACCTTTTCGCCATTGACCTTATGGGAATGATGGCCGTTGCTGTCCATGGTGATGCGCTCAACCAGGCCCTGGGCCAGGGTCTTTTCATCTTCCATGTTGATCAGCTGATATTTGAGCGAGGAGGAGCCGGCATTCACAACCAGAATTTTCATAAAGAATGTACCTTCTTCCTTGTTTTCATAGGTTGAACCCCATACATTATAACGGAATAAATCGGTTTTGGCAAGGCGGCAGGCAAAGATATTCGGGAATTATTCCCATATCCTGCCGCCCGAGACGCTTACGCCTCCAGCGCAGCGATGCATTCGATTTCCACCAGCCCGCCCAGGGGCAGCGCCGCCACCTGCACGCAGCTGCGGGCGGGGAAAGCGCCCTCAAAATAGCTTTCGTAGATGGCGTTGACGGCGGAAAAATCCTTCAGATCCTGCACAAAGATGGTGGTTTTTACGATCTGGGCATAGGTAAGCCCGGCTTCTTTAAGAATCGCGCCGATATTCTGCATGGCAGCGTGGGCCTGCTTTTCCACGTTTTCCTCCAGCCTGCCCAGCCGGGGATTGATGCCCAGCTGGCCGGAGGTAAAGAGGAAATTGCCCATTCTTACCGCCTGGGAATAGGGGCCGATGGCCTTGGGTGCGTTTTCGGTGTGGATGATCTGCTTGCTCATGGCTTTTCTTTCCTTTCTTTTGCTGCTTTGGAGAATGGGATCAATCGATGGTTTCGCCGGTCAGCGCTTTCCAGGCGCTGCGCAGCGTCTGCTGGTTCTGCACGCCGTAATTGGGGTCGTTCTTGGTGCATTCATCCATATCCCGCAGGAAATGGATGCACAGATGCCCGCCGAAGCCGTTATTCATGATGCTGCCGTAGAGGTGGGGGCGGTTATGCATGGTGGCCATGGTCCATCTGCCGTCGGGCAGCTGCACATAGACGGGATGCACCTTCCAATCGCTTGCGCCCAGGGCGACATTCATGATCTGGGTATCCCGCCAGGTAGTGGGCTGGGAATCGGCATGGCGGCCCAGCGAATAGAGGCTGATCGACCAGGAAAGGCCGCTCTGGGGCTCCAGAATGGTAATGATCTGCCCGGCCCTGATGGTGGGCTTGATGTCATCATACCAGTGCAATAGCTTCACTTCGTTTAAGGAGGGCGCGCTCCTGTACGCGCCGCTTAAATCCACCGGCTCCACATAGGTGGAATAGGGCTTGGCCGTACTGCCGTACAGCACATGCTGGGTCAGGGAATCGGCAATGCCGCTGATGACCAGGCTGTTTCGCTGCTGGAAGGCCACCACGGCGTTATGGGTATCGCAGTCATATTCGCCGTTGACCGTCACGGGATAGCCCAGCTCCTTCAGCGCCTTCTGCAGGGTGCTTACGCCGCTCTTTTTGTCATCGATCCGCAGCGTGGTATAGGAAATGGCGGCGTCGCTGGCCTTCCGGGCATTTTCGCTGGCCAGGATGGTAAAGGTCTGCGCCCCGGCAAGCCCGTCCACGCTCAGGCCGTTCTGGCCCTGGAAGGCCTTGACGGCGGAAATGGTATTGCCGTCATAGACGCCGGTTACGCTGACGCTGTAGCCCAATTCCTCCAGCCGCGTCTGCACCCAGGAAACATCCTCCCCCGTCATGCCGCTCTTGAGCGTACGCTTGTACTGGGAGGGATCATTTTCCTCCGCAGCGGGGGCGTTTGTGGCGGTGCTGCCGCCGGTATTGCCGCCGGTGCTTCCGCTGCCTGTGCCGGAATTCGAAAGGAAGGTCAGGAAGCTGGTCATCACATAGCCGGTATAGCCGTTATAGCTGACGGCGCACCAGCTATTGCCCCGGCTGCTGATTTCAAGAGAAGCGCCGTTGGGGATGGTGGTCAGCACCTTGGCGGTGGAGGAGGCCGAGGCCCGCAGATTGAGGGAGCCCCCCGAGGTGGTCACAACCGCGAAAACGCTCTGGCTGCCGCCCGGATTGGGCGTGGGCGCGGCAGTGGGCACGGGCGTGGAAACGCCGGAAGAGGCAAAGCGCAAAAACGAGGTCATCACATAGCCGGTGCAGCCGTTATAATAGGTAGCGCACCAGCTGCTGCCCCGATTGGTGATGATCAGCTGGGTATGATTGGGAATGGTGGTCAGCACCTTGGCCCCGCTC
>CAZJUJ010000001.1:91129-98077 GCA_964549135.1 uncultured Oscillospiraceae bacterium
GGGAATGGTGGTCAGCACCTTGGCCCCGCTCTTGGCCTGTGCCCGCAGATTGAGGGAGCCCCCCGTGGTCTGCACATAGGCAATGGTGCCGCCGCCCGGCGCGGTGGGCTGGGGCACGGCGGTGGGAATGCCGGTGGGCACGATGGTGGCAGAAGCGGCAAAGGAGAGGAATTTGGTCATGACATAGCCGCTGCAGCCATTATAGGTGACGGCGCACCAGACGCTGCCCCGGCTGGTCACATAGACCTGCGCGCCATAGGGAATGGTGGTTTTGACCGCGGCGGTATCCTTGGCCGATGCCCGCAGATTCAGGGAGCCGCCAGTGGTATTCACCCAGGCCCATTGCCCGCCCGTCTGGCTCCCGCCGGAGGGCGCGGCGGTGGGCACGGGCACAACGGATGCGCCGATGCGCAGAAATTCGGTCATGGCATAGCCGGAATAGCCGTTGTAGATCACGGCGCACCAGCTATCCCCCACCTGGGTCACAACCACGGAAGCACCGTTGGGAATGGTGGCAATGACCTGGGCGATGGAGCTGGCCGAGGCCCGCAGATTCAGGGAGCCGCCGGTGGTAGAAACCGTGGCGGCAATGCCGCTGATGCTGCCGATGCTGCCGGTGTTTCCGGTACTGCCGGTGCTGCTTCCGCCCGTCGGGGCATAGGCCGGGGCCAGGGAATAAAGCAGCGACAGCGTTTCATTCCCCGCAACGCCATCGGTTTTCAGCCCGTAGCGCTGCTGAAAGGCCTTGACCACCCGCTGGGTGCCCGAGCCGTAATTGCCGTCCGCGCTCAGAGTATATCCAAGGGATTTGAGCGCCAGTTGCATATTCAGCACCTCGCTGCTGATATCGCCCCTTTCCAGCTTTTCATAGGCAAGGGCCCCGGGCAGAACCAGGGAAAAAATCAGCATGAGGCTGAGCAGGCGTATCACCATGTGTTTCAAGGGAGTATCCTCCTTATGTGCAGAAAATAACGAGAATAGTATAGCATATTGTTCCGTAATTGTAAACTCATGTTACGAAAATGTTACAATCAAGAAAACTTTCATGTATTTCTGCTTTCGGGAAAAAATATTCCGGTATCCCTGCCCCAAAAAACGGGAAAAACCCTTGCCCGCACCCGTTTTTCCGTGATATGATAGGGTGGGTTAGGATGGAAACGAAAGGGAGGATGAAGCATGGAGGCAAGCGGGCGCTTTACCGGCTGCGATCTTTCTGACGTCACGCCCCTGACCATGCCCTGCACGAAGGCAAACGGGCTGCTCCGGCCCGATTTTTCTCCGGATGCCGCCCGGCTTTCTCTGGAGCTGGCGGCCACCGCCTACGATCTGGAACTGGACGCCTGGCGCGCCGCAGGCTGGCGGGATGTATCCTATCTGGTAAATGATGCGCTCTTTACCGGGGCCTCCGTCAATGGAAAGGGCATCGCCGGGGCGGTGGGCGAATATCTGCAGCGCCTGGCCCGGGTTCGCATGCGGACGGGCAATCCCATCAGCCAGCTTCGGGGGGCCATCCGCCCCAGGGAAGAAACGGAAACCTGCAAGGCCATCGTCATGCTGCATGTCGCCCCCGGCGGGCGCTATGTGGTGGCTATCGGCTTTATGGGCACGGGCAAGCGGATCTATGATTGGGTATCCAATTTCCGCGTGGCCCCGGAAAACGGCCTGCATCAGGGCTTTTCCCATTTGGCCCGGGAATTTGAAAGCCGCTGCGATCAGATTCTTTTTCCCCAGACAGCCAAGGAATTGCAGCTTCCTTCCCTCTCTCTTTCCGATATTTTCCGGGAATGCCGCCGCCCGGGCAGCCGCTTCCGCATCTGGATGGCGGGCCACAGCCAGGGGGCAGCCGTTATGCAGGTGCAGGCCTTCCGGGAAATCCGGGGCGGGCTGCTGCGCCAGAATCTTATTGGCTACGGCTTTGCCTCCCCCAGCGTCATTTATGAAAATCCCCTCTGCGATCTGAGCAGCTTTCCTTTATACCATATCATCAATGCCGATGATGCGGTGGCCCGGGTGGGGGCCTGCCTGCATGTGGGGCGCTGCCGGGTATTCATGCCCGATGAAAAAATGCGCAGCATCTGCTATGCCGCAGGCTGGGAAAGCCCTGCCTTCCGGGAATTGCTTTCCATGCAGCGAGGCATCCGCAAGACCGAGGATGGGTTCATTTTCCTTCTGTCGCTGCTGCACGCGCTCAATAGCCTGCAGACCGGGGAATCCGCCGCCGTGCTGACCGGGCTGATGGGAAAATATCTGCCCGAAAGGCTGATGGAGGCCCTGGGCGGGCGGCTGGACAGCCTGCTGCGCTATCTGATCCGCAAAATTCAGCGGGTGTATCCCCTCATTTCCGGGGAGGAAACGCCTCCCGCCTCCAAAATTCTGCAGCTTCAGCGGCAATTGGCCCTGCTCATTTCCCGCTGCGGGGCCCGCGCCTTTGTCAGCGCATTTCTGATGGCCCTCTCCCTTCCCCATAAATTGCGAGGAAGCACCGATGGAAACGGCGTTGCCTCTTATCAATATATTGTCACAGAGCGGTTTGATGAATTGGAGCAGAAGGTCTGGTGCGCCCCCGCGCCCCTTTCCAGGCATGCCGCGGCCCCGCGCCGCAGCCGCCCTGCCCATCGCGCCGGCCGCTTCGCCCGGTATTCCGCCGCCCGAAGCCGGCACGCACGCCACTGATACGCCGACCCCACCAAAGAGGAGGTTCTCCTGATGAGTGTAGATCTGGTCATTTCCCTGCTGGGCGGGCTCGCCCTGTTCCTATTCGGCATGCGCATAATGGGCGAGGGTCTGGAGCGCGCCGCCGGCCCCAAGCTGAAGCATTTCCTCACCCTCATGACCCGCAATCGCTTCATCGCCATGCTGACGGGTCTCTGCGTTACCGCCATCATCCAATCCTCCGGCGCAACCACGGTTATGGTGGTGGGCTTCGTCAATGCCCAATTGCTTACCCTTTCCCAGTCCGTGGGGATCATCATGGGCGCCAATATCGGCACCACCATGACCTCGCTGCTTCTCTCCATCCAGTTTGATCCCGCCGCCGTTTTCGCCTTCATCGGCATTCTGCTGGTGATGTGCTTTGATAAAAAGGAAACGCTCAAGCAGACGGGTTATGTATTCATGGGCCTGGGCATTCTCTTTGTGGGCATGAATCTCATGAGCGATTCCATGAAGCCCCTGGGGGATTGGCCCGTTTTTCAGGATCTGATGCGCGGGGTGCGCAATCCCATCCTGGGCGTGCTGGTGGGCCTTGGCGTCACGGCGCTGCTGCAAAGTTCCTCGGTTTCGGTGGGCATTGTGCAGGTGCTGGCGGGAAGCGGGCTGATTTCCATGGAGGGGGCGCTTTTCCTGCTGCTGGGGGCCAATATCGGCTCCTGCGTGCCCTCGCTCCTGGCCATGGCCAATTCCAGCATCGCCGCCAAACGCACCGCCATCATCCATCTGCTTTTCAATATCGTCGGCACCTTCTTTATCCTGATCATCAGCTTCTTCCTGCCCCTGGCTGAGTGGGCCGAAATGCTGGTGCCCGATAGCCCCAAGCTCTGCATTTCCTTTATGCATATCAGCTTCAATGTGGTCTGCACCATGCTGCTTCTGCCCATGAGCAATCTCCTGGTCAAGCTTTCCGGGCTCATCATCCGCGGGGAGGATCCGGTGGAGACTCCCGTCAAAATGCAGTATTATGATGAGCGCCTGCTCAAAACCCCCGCGCTGGCCGCCGAGCAGCTTTACCGCGAGGTATGCCGCATGGGCCGGGAGGCGCATGAGCATATTATCCTGGCGGTTGAGGCCCTGAAAAATCTTGATTTTTCTCAGGAAAAGGAATTAAACTATCACGAGGAATTATCCGATTATCTGGAGGAGGCCATTACCGAGGGGCTGGTGGCGGTCATGCCGCTGGAGCTGAGCGAGCATGAAAGCAAGCGCATCGCCTCCCTCTTCCATGTGGTCACGGATATTGAGCGCATCAGCGATCATGCGGATAACCTGTATAATCTGGCCAAGGAGCGGGACGCCCGCAACGCCAAGATCTCCGATAAGGCCTCGGAGGAACTCAGCGAGCTTTTCCGCCGGGTCACCCGCATCCTCAATACCTCTCTGGAGGGCCTGGAGGAATGGGGCATCACCGATCATGTAATGGAGCTTCTGGAAGCCGAGGAGCAGAACGTGGACGATATGACCGAGGCCCTGCGCAGAAAGCATATCGAGCGGCTGAAGGAGCATAAATGCACGCCCAAATCCGGCGTCATTTTCCTGGAAGCCATCAATAACATGGAGCGTATCGCCGATCATGCCATGAATATCGCCTCCTCCGCCCGGGAGGAAAGCCTGCATCTGCATCAGTAATTTTCGGATGGCCGCAGTCAGAATGGAGCTTTCTGGTTGCGGCCATCCCCCGTTTTCTGTGCCATCCCTTACCAGAATGGAAATGTATTGGTCATTCTGCCAGAAAAGAATAGGAATTTTCTAACCGCAAAAAAGCCCGCCCTTTCCCGGAAAATCAATTGATTGTTTTGGCAAGGTACGCTATAATAAGTTCAAACTGACTTTTGTAAGGAGGAAGGAAACTATGCCTGCAAAATCTATCCGGTATACCTATGAGCAACTCAACACCTTCTGCATGGATGCCTTTGTTAAATTCGGCTTCAATCAGGATCAGGCCCGCATCATTACCGATGTGCTGCTTCTGTCCGATCTTTATGGGATCGAAAGCCATGGCATGCAGCGGCTGGTTCGCTATCACAAGGGCATTGAAAAGGGCATGATCAAGATCGATGCCAAGCCCGAAATCGTGCATGAAACCCCTGTTTCCGCCGTCATCGACGCCCATGATTCCATGGGTCAGCTGGTTTCCCATCAGGCCATGAATCTGGCCATCGAAAAGGCCAGGAAGACCGGTATGGCCATCGTTTCCGTCCGCAATTCCAATCATTTCGGCATCGCGGGCTATTATGCCAAGATGGCCTGTGATCAGGGCCTGATGGGCATGGCCATGACCAACAGCGAGGCCATCATGGTGCCCACCTTTGCCCGCATGGCCATGATCGGCTCCAACCCCATCGCCGTGGCCCTGCCCGCCGATCCCTATCCTTTCTTCTTTGATGCCTCTACCACCGTGGTCACCCGCGGCAAGCTGGAGGTCTACAACAAGATGGAAAAGCCCCTGCCCGAAGGCTGGGCCCTCAATAAGGATGGCCATCCCTCCTCGGATGCCAAGGATGTGCTGAAGAATATCGTGGCCAAGAATGGCGGCGGCATCATGCCCCTGGGCGGCAACAGCGAAACCCTGGGCAGCCACAAGGGCTATGGCTACGGCATGCTCTGCGAAATCTTCTGCTCTGTCTTCTCTCAGGGCACGCCCTCCAGCCATGTGAATGTGGGCGGCAAATCCGGCACCTGCCATGGCTTCATGGCGGTGGATCCCCATGTCTTCGGCGATCCCGAGGCCATCAAGGCGCATTTCTCCGCCTATCTGCAGGAACTGCGCGATGCGCCCAAGGCCGATGGCCAGACCCGCATCTACACCCATGGCGAAAAGGAAGTTGCCGCCTATGCCGATCGCATGGCCAACGGCATTGATGTCAATATCAATACCGTCGCCGAAATGGCGGATATGGCCCGGTATCTGGGCATGGATGTGGAAAAGTATCTGGGCAAGGTGGATGTCACCGGCCTGGAGAGCAGCTACAAATAATCGGCAAGCATAAAAAGCAGGAGGAGAAAAGCAATGGATGTTAAGGCTGAAGCCCTGAAAAAGCATTATGAATGGCAGGGCAAGATCGAGGTTGTTTCCCGCACTCCCGTCACCAATTCTCAGGAGCTTTCCCTGGCCTATACCCCCGGCGTTGCCGAGCCCTGCCTGGTGATCAAGGATAACTACGAAAAATCCTGGGAGCTGACCCGCCGCAGCAATATGGTCGCCGTCATCACCGATGGCACCGCCGTGCTGGGCCTGGGCGATATCGGCCCCGAGGCCGGTATGCCCGTTATGGAGGGCAAATGCTGCCTGTTCAAGGAATTCGCCGATGTGGATGCCTTCCCCATCTGCATTCGCTCCAAGGATGTGGATGAATTGGTGCGCACCATTTATCTCATCTCCGGCAGCTTCGGCGGCATCAATCTGGAGGATATCGGCGCGCCCCGCTGCTTTGAGGTGGAACGCCGGCTGAAGGAGCTGTGCGATATCCCCGTCTTCCATGATGATCAGCACGGCACCGCCATCGTGGTGGCCGCCGCGATGCTCAATGCCCTGCGCGTGGTCAAAAAGGATATCGGCCAGGTGAAGGTGGTTATCAATGGCGCCGGCGCGGCCGGTATCTCCATCGCCAAGCATATCATTAATCTGGGCGTTCAGCACCTGACCATGGTGGATCGCTTCGGCATCATCTGCGAGGGCATGGAGGGCCTCAATCCCGCCCACGAAGCCATCAGCAAGGTGACCAACCGCGAGCATCTCATGGGCACCCTGGCCGATGCCATGAAGGGCGCGGATGTGTTCATCGGCGTTTCCGCCCCCGGCGTTGTCACCCAGGAAATGGTGGCCTCCATGGCCCCCGGCGCCTGCGTATTCCCCATGGCCAATCCTGTTCCTGAAATCTATCCGAACCTGGCCAAGGAAGCCGGCGCTGCCGTGGTCGGCACCGGCCGCAGCGATTACCCCAACCAGATCAATAATGTGCTGGCCTTCCCCGGCATCTTCCGCGGCGCGCTGGATGTGCGTGCCCGCGATATCAATGAGGAAATGAAGATGGCTGCCTCCCGCGCTATCGCCGGGCTGGTCAGCGAGGAAGAATTGAACGCCGAATATATTATGCCCAAGGCCTTTGATAAGCGCGTCGGCCCCACTGTCGCCGCTGCCGTCGCTCAGGCCGCCCGCGATTCCGGCGTCGCCAGACTGTAAGGGGATTGATGGATATTTTGCGGGAGGATGCTTTTGCGTCAAAAGCACCCTCC
>CAZJUJ010000002.1:0-96035 GCA_964549135.1 uncultured Oscillospiraceae bacterium
CATTCATCTTCTTGTGCTTGACCTTGCCCGTCTTGGTCAGGGAAAAGCGCTTCGCGGCGCCGCGATGGGTCTTTTGCTTGGGCATGGATGTGTCCTCCTTCCGGAAAGTAATGGGATTATGCCTGTTCGGCCTTGGGCTGCTTGGCAGCCTTTTCGGCCTTGCCGGCTTTTTCCGTCTTGGGTGCAAGAATCATAATCATATTGCGCCCTTCAATCATGGGACGACGCTCGACCGTGCATACTTCCTTGGTGCGCTCAACGAAATCCTGCATCACCTTCATACCGATATCGGAATGGGCGATCTGGCGGCCGCGGAAGCGGATGGAGACCTTCACCTTATCGCCGTCCTGCAGAAAGCGGATGGCGCTCTTGGCTTTGATGGCCACATCGTTTTCTTCGATGGTGGCGGACAATTGCACTTCCTTAAGCGAAATGACCTTCTGGTTTTTGCGCATTTCGCGCTCCTTCTTGGCCTGCTCAAAGCGATGCTTGTCATAATCCATCAGCTTGCATACGGGGGGAACCGCGCCGGGAACGATCTTGACCAGATCCAGTTCGGCCTCTTCGGCCAATTCCAGCGCCTTGCGCGTGGGCATAACGCCCAGCTGGGCCCCGTCCGCACCGATGACGCGCACCTCGCGGTCACGGATTTCTTCATTGATGAGCAATTCAGCGGCTATGTCGATGCACCTCCCAATCCCTTTCAACCAATTAAAAATTGGCGGATGAAACCACCCGCCAATTGCATACTTCCACAAAAGAAAATGCCTGAGCCCGTGCAAAACAGCATTCGCATCGGAGAGAAGCGGGCAGCTTCTGCTTGAAACAAGGCTATTATATGCAATCCTGCCCGCTTTGTCAAGGGCTTTTTGCATTTTTTCCCGCTCTTTGGCAAAAAAGCAAAAAGTGCAGGGCGGCGGGGCGCGCCTGCTCCCTCCATCCCCGGCCTGCTCCTCCTTTTCCTTTTTCTGGCGGGAAAGCTTTTGCAATTCTTCCCATTCTGTGATATAATAAAAGGTACGTTCATCCGCCCAATACGGATGCGCAGACGAAATGGGATTGAGGTGCTTTATGGCGCAGAATTATGACGCGGGCAGTATTAAAATTCTGGAGGGGCTGGATGCGGTGCGCATGCGGCCGGGCATGTATATCGGCTCCACCGGCAGCCGCGGCCTGCATCATTTATTGTGGGAAATCGTGGATAACGCCATTGACGAGGCCATGGGCGGCTATGCCACCGAGGTGGCGGTGACGCTGCACAAGGATGGCTCGGCCTCCGTATGGGATAATGGCCGGGGCATGCCGGTGGATACCCATCCGGTGCTGGGCATTCCCGGGGTGGAGGTTATCTTTACCCGCCTGCATGCCGGCGGCAAATTCGGCAATGAGAATTATGCCTATTCCGGCGGCCTGCACGGGGTGGGCGCATCGGTGGTAAACGCCCTGTCCAAATGGCTCACGGTGGATATTTTCCGGGATTGGAGCCATTATGCCATGCGCTTTGAGAATTATTTCGATCCCAGGGAAAAGAAATACAAGGCGGGCCATCCCGTTTCTCCTCTGGAAAAAATCGGCAATACCCGCAAGCGGGGCACGCTGGTGCGCTTTCTGCCCGATGATACGGTATTTGAGGAAACGGTGCTTAACGGCGATACGGTGCGCCGCCGCCTGCGGGAGCTTGCCTATCTCAATAAGGGCCTGAAAATCACCTTCACCGATGAGCGCACCCGGGAGGAGGGCAAGGCCTTTGCCGAATACTGCTTTGCGGGCGGCATCATGGATTATGTGAAATTCCTGAATAAGGATAAAAACGTGCTGCATGAAACGCCCATCTATTTTGAAGGGAAAAAGGATGATGTGGTCTGCGCGGTGGCCATTCAGTATACCGATGGCTTTACCGAATCGGTTTTTTCCTATGTGAATAACATCCCCACCGGCGAGGGCGGCACCCATGAAACGGGCTTCAAGGCGGCGCTGACCAAGGTGCTTAATGATCACGCCCGGAAAATTGGCGCGCTGAAGGAAAAGGATAATAATCTGGCCGGTGAGGATTTCAGAGAGGGCATCACCGCCATTGTGACCACCATGGTGAAAAACCCCCAGTTTGAGGGGCAGACCAAGGGCCGCCTGGGCAATACCGAGGTGCGCCCGGCGGTGGAGGCCATCGTTTCGGAAAAGCTCTATGAATTTCTGGAAAACCTGAAGAATCAGGATATCGCCCAGAAAATCGTGGAAAAGGCGGTCAAGAGCGCCAAGGTCAGGGAGGCCACCCGGAAGGCCCGGGATGTGGCCCGGGCGAAAAACCAATTGGAGGCCGCGCCGCTGGTGGGCAAATTATCCGCCTGCACCGGGCGCAGGGCCGTGGAAAACGAGCTTTTCATCGTGGAGGGCGATTCGGCCGGCGGCAGCGCCAAGCAGGGCCGGGATCGGCGCTTCCAGGCCATTCTGCCTCTTCGCGGCAAGCCCCTTAACGCCGAAAAGAAGCGGCTGGATCAGGTGCTGGCCAATGAGGAATTCCGCTCCATCATTACCGCCCTGGGCACCGGCATTGATGAGGATTTCGACGTTGCTTCCCTGAAATATCACAAGGTGATCATCCTGGCCGACGCCGATCAGGACGGCGCGCATATCCGGGCCATTCTGCTGACCTTCTTCTATCGCTATATGCGGGATCTGGTGACGGACGGGCATGTGTATATCGGCATGCCGCCCCTGTATGCGGTCAAGAAAACCGGCTCCATCCAGTATGCCTATGACGACCGGGAACTGAAAAAAATCACCACCGGGCTTAGGGGCTATACCCTGCAGCGCTATAAGGGCCTGGGCGAAATGAACCCGGAGCAATTGTGGGAAACCACCATGGATCCCGCCCATCGCAAGCTGATGCAGGTGACCATTGAGGATGCCGCCGAGGCCGATTCCCTGATTACCATCCTTATGGGCGATAAGGTGGAGCCCCGGCGCGAATACATTATCGAGCATGCCGAATTCAATAAGGCCGATCATTTTGATCAGCAGGCCGATAAAATCCAGAATTCGGAAATTGCCGCCCGCAGCTGATCCTTTTTCCCTGCTTTTTCCGCCGCTGCGGATGCAGACGGCCCTTTGATCAAATGGAGGAATTTTTATGGCCAAGAAGCCGCCGGAACCGATAACGCCCGATATTATTCAGACGCCGCTGGAGGATGTGCTGCATCAGAGCATGATGCCCTATGCGGAATATGTTATTCTGGAAAGGGCCATTCCCCGGGTAGAGGATGGCCTCAAGCCCGTGCAGCGGCGCATTCTCTATACCATGAATGAATTGGGGCTGACCCCCGATAAGCCCCACCGCAAATGCGCCCGCATCGTGGGCGATTGTCTGGGTAAATATCATCCCCACGGGGATACCAGCGTGTATGACGCCCTGGCCCGCATGGCCCAGCCCTATTCCCTGCGGGGGGTGATGGTGGATGGCCACGGCAATTTTGGCTCCATCGATGGGGATAGCCCCGCCGCCATGCGTTACACCGAGGCGCGCATGGCTCCCCTGGCGCTGCAGATGCTGCGGGATATTGAAAAGGATACCGTGCCCTTCCGCCTGAATTTTGATGATACCCTGAAGGAGCCCGATCTTCTGCCCGCCCGCTTCCCCAATCTTCTGGTCAATGGCGCATCGGGTATTGCCGTGGGCCTGGCTACCAATATTCCGCCTCATAACCTGAAGGAAGTATGCCAGGCGGTCTGTCTGCAGATGGATGATCCGGAGGTTTCCCTGGATAAGCTGATGCAGGCCGTGCCCGCCCCGGATTTTCCCACCGGCGGCATTCTGCTCAATACCCCGGAAATCAGAAACGCCTATGAAACGGGCCGGGGCAAGCTGACGGTGCGCGCCAAGGTGGAAATTGAGCCGGGCAATGCCGGGCGCACGCTGCTGGTGATTACCGAAATTCCCTATGGCGTTGCCAAGGCAGCCATGCTGGAAAAAATCCTGCGGCTTTCCGAGGAAAAGAAGGCGGCCCTGGGCTGCATTTATGATATTCGGGATGAGAGCGACCGCAGCGGCATGCGCGCCGTGATTGAACTGAAAAAGGAGGCCAATCCCCAGAAGGTGCTGGCCTATCTGTATAAATACAGCGATCTGCAGGTGACCTTCGGCGTCAATCTGGTGGCGGTTGCCGCGGGCAAGCCCGTGCAGATGGGGCTGAAAACCGTGATTGGCCATTTCATCCGCCATCAGAAGGATGTGGTCACCCGGCGCACCCGGTATGAACTGGAGCAGGCCCGGGCCCGGGCGCATATCCTGGAGGGGCTGATCATCGCGGTGGATCATCTGGATGAGGTCATCGCCCTGATCCGCGCCAGCAAAAACGGCAAGGAGGCCAAGGCCCGCCTGATGGAGCGCTTCGGCTTTACCGATGTGCAGGCCCAGGCCATTCTGGATCTGCGTCTGCAGCGGCTGACCGGCCTGGAAATTGAGGCCCTGCGGAAGGAATATGCCGATATTCTCAAGCTCATCAGCACCCTGGAGGGCATTCTCAAGAGCGAAAAGAAGCTGCTGGCCGTCATTAAAAAGGAAATGATGGAAATTGCCGATCAATTCGGCGATGCGCGGCGCACCATGATCCTTACGGAAAAGGAAGAGGAAACAATCGATGCTGCCGAGGAAGCGCCGCCCCCCGAGGAGGCCGTGGTCTTCCTGACCCGGGGCGGGCAACTGCGCCGCATGGCCCCCAGATATTTTGAAAAGCTGGAGATGCCCGAAAGGGAAAGCGATATGGCCCGCTGGCTTTTCCATACCCAGACCGATCATACCCTGCTCTTCTTTACCGATCGGGGCAATTGCTATCCCCTTTCCGTGGGCGCGCTCAGCGAGGTCAATAAGCCCAGGGATCGGGGCGTGGCCCTGTCCGGGGTGCTGGCCGGGCTGGAGACGGGGGAAAAATGCGTTTCCCTGCTGCTGATTACCCCCGGCAGCCTCAGCGCCATGAATGATCTGGTCTTCTTTACCCGGCAGGGCCAGATCAAGCGCACTGCTGCGGCGGAATATGATGTAAGGCGCGCCCGGTTTGCCGCCATCAATCTTAAAAATGATGATGCGCTGCTCTCCGTTTCGGTCTTGGAGGAGGGCTGCGATTTCCTGATGATTTCCCGGGGCGGGCAGTGCATCCGCTTCCAGGCGGATACCGTGCCCGAAATGGGCCGGGCCAGCGCCGGGGTGCGGGGCATGAAGCTGGAGGAAGGGGATCAATTGCTCCTTGGCTGCCCCATCGCCAATTCTGATCAGCTGCTGCTCTTTACCGAGCGGGGCTACGCCAAGCGGCTGATGGGCGCGATGTTTGACGCCCAGGGCCGGGCCGGAAAGGGCGTGCGCTGCGTTTCCTTCAATAAATCGGGCTCTACCGGCTCTTATGTGGCCGCCGCCGCCCGGATTACCGCCTCCCGCGCCTTTACTGTGCTGCAGCATGGCGGCATGATGACCCCCATGGCATCGGATGAACTGATGTGCCTGGATCTGGCCGATAAGGGCAAGCCCACGGTGATGGCCGTGCTGGATGATGTGGTGGAGGATCTGATCCTGTAAAACGCGGGTGAGCGGGAAACGGGGAAAATATTGCGGGAGGATGCTTTTGCGTCAAAAGCACCCTCCCGCGCCCTCCCGAAAACCGGCTCTGGATGGTTCATGGAGGGTTTCTGCCAGATTGAATGCCAGATCGGCAAAAGAGAAAATCTATTAGAAAGAATAACAGCAATGCATTTGCGTTTGGCGCGGGCATTGTTGCTTTATGCTTTTGTGTCAAAAACACCCTCCCGTGCCCCTCCGAAAACCGGCTCTGGATGGTTCCTGGGGGGATTCTGCCGAATTGAATGCCAGATCGGCAAAAAAGAAAAGCGACATCGTAAACAGCAGCAATACGCTCGCGTTTGGTGAGGGCATTGCTGCTTTATGCGTTTGCGTCAAAAGCATCCTCCCGCAAAATATCCTTATCTTTTTTCTTTTTCTTGAATCAGAAGCGCCCCTCATTCGTCTAATAGGTGCAAGAGGCTCTTGTGTACCAAAGGAGGGACACACTTGGACAAGGAAACCTTCTCCGCCCGGGTAAGCGCCATGCAGGGCGGCATGTATCGCATGGCCGCCGCTTATCTGCACGGCGAGCATGACCGATTGGACGCCATATCCGATGCGATTCTCAAGGCATGGCAGAAGCAGAACGGGCTAAGAAACGAGCAATATTTCGAAACCTGGCTGATGCGCATTCTGATCCGCGAATGCATTGCCATTCAAAGAAAGCAGCGGCGCATGATTCCCGTGGAGCAAATGCCGGACAGGCCGGATGAGGCAAGTGGCGGGGAAGAGGGATATATGCTCCGCTGTGCCCTGCAGGAAATTCCGGAAAAGCTGCGGCTGCCGCTTTTGCTCCATTACATGGAAAACTGCGGCGTGGATGAAATCGCCCGGATTCTGGGCATTTCCCGGGGCGCGGTATGCGCCCGGCTATCCCGGGGCAGAGAAAAGCTCGGAAGGCTTCTGAAGGAGGAAATAGAATGAAGCGCGAAATCTGGCGGCAGGCCTTTGGCCAGCCCACCGATGCCCTTTCCCAGCGTGTATCCTCCACGCTCTCTTCACTGAAAAAGGAGGAAATCATCATGAAACGATCCATGCTCCGCTGCGCGGTGCTGGCCCTTTGCCTGGTATTTCTGCTGATTGGCACGGTATGGGCCGTGACGGAATCGGATATTCTTTCCCTGCTGGGCCGCTATGACGAAAGCCTGACGGAAAAGCAGCAGCGGCTGATCCAGACCGAATTTGCCGAGGATACGGCCTCCCTGGGGCCCATTACCGTCACCCTCAAGGAAATGATATCGGATGGCTTTGCGGCCACGGTATCCTTTGAATACGAAGCGCCGGAAAACGTGTATCTCTATACCGATCTTGTGGAAATGACCAAAGAGGAATGGGAAATGGATGAAGCGGCCCGGCTGGCGCAATACGGCCCCTATTATGTGCTGACCGATTTCCATGCGGAATTTGCCACGCCCCTTTCGATTCTGGAGCCGCCCGGGGAAAGCATGCTGGATGCGCAGCGCATCGCGCCCAATATCATCCGCGCCTCCATTACCTTCCCTGTAACCGGCATGCCGCTGGATACCCTGCAGATTCGGGTGGGGGCCTGGGAGGTGAGGGAGCCCGGCAAGGAGGAAAACCGCTATGGCGCGGCGCTCTTCCCCCGCTATACCATCGGCACCGAGCCCATCGCCTCCTATTCCCTTTCCTTTGATCCTGCCGATACGCCCTTCGGCCTGACCCGGGTGGATATCGCCCTGACCCCGCTTACCACGCATTTTACTGTCTGGTGTCAGGAGAGCCTGGCCGATTGCCTTCCCTATATTCTGGATGCAGAAGGGGATGAATTACCCTTCGGGCTGCTGGGCTCCTTTGGCGGCTATCAGGAGGGAGCGGGCTGCCGGGATACGGGCTATGGCCCCCTGGAAAGCATCCCCGATACCCTGCAGCTGCAAATGATGCGCTGGGATGAAACGACAGGGGATATGGCGCCCTGGGGCGAAAGCATTACGCTCTCTCTTCGCTAAGCGCCTTTCCATCCGCCCTTTTCCCGGAAAAAACGGGAAGAGGGCGGAATTTGCAAAAGATGGATTGACTTCTGCCCGCCCCTGTGGTACAATGAATCGAAATTGCAATCAATGGGGAGGCTATCACCATGAAACACATTAAGACCCTGACCACCCGCAATCTCTGCGAAAGCGCCAAGAACGGCGGCTGCGGCGAATGCCAGACCTCCTGTCAGTCTGCCTGCAAGACCAGCTGCGGCATTGCCAATCAGCAGTGCGAAAACAAGGCTCAGAAGGAAAGCAAATAATTACGACTGCGCCGGAATGCCGCCATCGGGCGGCATTTTTATGATAGGGGAAGAAAGATATGATTCATCGGTATAAGCTTGGCGGATTGCCCATCGTGCTGGATACCTGCTCCGGCAGCGTGCATGTGGTGGATGAAATCGCCTATGAAATCATCGGCCTGTATGAGGAAAAAAGCAGGGATGAAATCCTGGAAATCATGGCGGCGCGCTTTGGACAGCAGGAAAGCGTGACCCGGGAGGAAATTGCCGCCTGCTATGATCAGGTAGAGGAGCTGAAGCGGGCGGGCAGCCTGTTTGCCCCCGATACCTTTGAGGACATGGCGGGGGAACTGAAGCAGAAGACCGCCGGGGTGGTCAAGGCTCTTTGCCTGCATGTGGCCCATACCTGCAATCTCAATTGCTCCTATTGCTTTGCCAGCCAGGGCAAATATCATGGGGACCGGGCGCTGATGAGCTTTGAGGTGGGCAAGCAGGCCCTGGATTTCCTCATCGCGCATTCGGGCAATCGGCGCAATCTCGAAGTGGATTTCTTCGGCGGCGAGCCGCTGATGAATTTTGATGTGGTCAAGCGCCTGGTGGCCTATGCCCGGGAAGAGGAAAAGAAGCATCAGAAGAATTTCCGCTTTACCCTGACCACCAACGGCATGCTGATTGACGACGACGTTATCGATTTTGCCAATCGGGAATGCAGCAATGTGGTGCTGAGCCTGGATGGCCGCAAGGAAATTCATGATCGCTTCCGGGTGGATTATGCGGGCAAGGGCAGCTGGGAAAAAATCGTGCCAAAATTCCAGAAGCTGGTGGAGGCCCGGGGACATAAGAGCATGGAGCCGGTGGTCTGCGCCGCCGATGATCCCAGCGCTTTGACTGAGGAGGATCTGCCTCTGGTGCTTTCCCAGTATGAGGAATTGGCCGCGCTGATGCTCAAGCGCCGCCGGGAGGGGAAGCCCTTTACCTTCTATCATTATATGATCGATCTGACCGGCGGCCCCTGCATTTACAAGCGCATTTCGGGCTGCGGCTCGGGCACCGAATATATGGCCGTTACTCCCTGGGGCGATCTGTATCCCTGCCATCAGTTCGTGGGCGAGGAGAAATTCAAGCTGGGCAATGTCTGGGATGGGGTGACCAATCCCGCCGTTCAGGAGGAATTTGCCGCCTGCAATGTGTATGCCCGGGCCGAATGCCGGGATTGCTGGGCCAGGCTGTATTGCTCCGGCGGCTGCGCTGCCAATGCCTATCATGCCACCGGCTCTGTCCGCGGCGTGTATCAGTACGGCTGCGAGCTATTCCGCAAGCGGATGGAATGCGCCATCATGCTGCAGGCCGCCATGATGCTGGATGAAGAGGAAGAATGAACACGCCGATCTGTGATTTTGTGCGGGCCTACGGACAGGCAGGCGGGCTTCGGCTGCATATGCCCGGGCATAAGGGCCGGGGCCTTCTTGGCGTAGAAAAGCTGGATATTACCGAGATTGCCGGGGCGGATGAATTGTATCACGCCCGGGGGATTATTGCCCAAAGCGAGGAAAATGCATCCTCGCTTTTTGGCACGGCAAAAACGCTCTATTCGGCGGAGGGCTCCTCCCTCTGCATCCGGGCCATGCTGTATCTGGCGCTGATGCAGGGCCGGGCCGAGGGAAAAAGGCCGCTGCTGCTGGCCGGGCGCAATGCCCATAAGACGCTCATGTCGGCGGCGGCGCTCCTGGATTTTGAGATCGAATGGCTCTATCCCGATGATGCGGGCCCCCTCCATTCCTGCCGGATCGATGCAGGGGGGCTTGAAAGGGCGCTGCTTGCCATGAAGGCCCTGCCCGTCGCCGTTTATCTGACCACCCCGGATTATCTGGGCCATCTGGCGGATGTGGCGCCGCTGGCCCGGGTATGCCATCGCCATGGGGTGCTTTTGCTTGTAGATAACGCCCACGGGGCGTATCTCCGTTTCCTTCCGGAGGATCGCCATCCCATTTCCCTGGGGGCCGATCTCTGCTGTGATTCCGCCCATAAAACGCTGCCGGTGCTGACCGGCGGGGCCTATCTGCATCTGAGCCGGCATGCGCCCGGGGCGCTATTGGAACAGGCGGAAAGGGCCATGGCGCTCTTTGCCTCAACCAGCCCCTCCTATCTGATTCTGCAGTCCCTGGACGCCGCAAACCCCTATCTGGCCCAGGGCTTTCGGGAGGATCTGGCATTCATGCTGGGGCAATTGCAGGGGATCAGGGCGCGGCTCAGCGGGCATGGCTATTCCCTTATTGGCAATGAGCCGGGCAAATTGACCATCGCGCCCAAGGCCTTTGGCTATACGGGGGATGAATTGCATGCCTGCCTGCGCGCCCGGAGCATGGAATGCGAATTTTCCGATCCGGATTATCTGGTGATGATGCCCTCGCCCGTTCAGCCGCCGGAGGAAATGGAAAGAATGGCGGATGCGCTGCTGGATATTCCCAGAAAAGAGGCCCTTTCGCTGCTGCCGCCGCCCCTGCCCCGCCCGCAGAGGGCATGCAGCATCCGCCGGGCCGCCCTGGCCCTGCAAAAGGAAATCCCGGCGGAAGAGGCCCTGGGAAAAATCCTGGCCGACGCCCATGTGGGCTGCCCGCCCTGTATTCCCATCCTCGCCTGCGGCGAACGAATCGATGAAGATGCCCTCCGCTGCTTCCGCTATTACGGGGTGGAAAGATGCACCGTGGTGACGGAGGAATAAAGAACCTCTCCGAAAAGCGGTTTGGATGGAGCATGGATTGCTTTCACATAGCTGAATGCCAGCGCCGCAAAATGAATAGCAACGAAAAAGAAAACAGCAATGCGTTTACGTTTGATGGGACATTGCTGTTTTTCTTACTGCCTGTTTCCTTTTGCTTCACTGGCATTCAAATGGGTGTTTTTCATTTTGTTTCATCCAGAGCCGGTTTTCGGGAGGTCGCGGGAGGGCGCTTTTGACGCAAAAGCCTCCTTTTGCAAAAGTCTTCGTTCCTTATTTGCTGCTCTGGCATTCAATTTGGCAGGAACTCTCCATGCCCCATCCAGAGCCGGTTTTCGGGAGGGCGCGGGAGGGTGCTTTTGACGCAAAAGCATCCTCCCGCAATTATTCTCCCCGTTTTTCCCTGACCCCGCGCTCAAGGGAGCAATTGGGCGGTGAGATCGTAGGTATCTGCGTGGGTGATGCGGGCGCGGACGAACTGGCCCTCCCGGAGGGGGATTTCGCTGTGCAGCAGGATATGCCCGTCTGCATCCGGCGCTTCCCACTGGGAGCGGGCGATATACAGCCCGCCCTGCCTGCCGGTGATCAGCAGCTTTTCCTCCCGGCCGATGCGCGCTTGATTTCTTTCCAGGCTGATGCGGGCCTGCAGCTGCATCAGGCGGTTCAGCCGCTCCTCTTTGATTTCCTCCGGGATCTGATCGGGCATCTCGGCGGCGGGGGTATCCTCCTCGGGGGAGAAGGTGAACGCGCCCATCCGGTCAAAGGCCATTTCCTCGGTAAAGGCCATCAGCTCCTCAAAATCCGCCTCCGTTTCCCCGGGGAAGCCTACGATAAAGGTTGTGCGCAGGCAGAAGCCCATGCTGCGGGCGGCGGTGAGCATCCGGCGGATATGATCGATGCCGCCCCGCCGGTTCATTTTTTTCAGCAGCCCGGGGGCGGCGTGCTGCAGGGGCAGATCCAGATATTTGCAGATGTTATCGTGGGCCGCCATTGTTTCCAATAGCTGCATATTCGTTTCGTCGGGATACATATACAGCGCCCGCAGCCATTCAACCCCGGGGATGGCGGCGGCCTCCTCCATAAGCGAGGCCAGGCTATCGCCGCTTTCAATGCCGTAGCGGGTGGTATCCTGGGCGATCAGGATATGCTCCCGGACGCCGCTTTCCGCCAGCTGCCGCATTTCGGAAAGAATATGCTGCCGATCCCGGGAGCGATAGCCGCCCCGGATCAGGGGAATGGCGCAGTAGGCGCAGCGATTATCGCAGCCATCGCCGGTCTTGATGTAGGCGGAATATTCCGGCGTGGTCAGCACCCGGCCGCATTCCAGAAAGCCCTCGCTCCGCTCCGTATGAATGGGCCGGCTGCCGCGCAGGGCCGCGGTGAGATGCTCAATCAGCCGGGCATACTGGGAAACGCCCAGAATGCAGTCAATTTCGGGGATTTCCGCAGCGATGTCCTTTTCATAGCGCTGGGTCAGGCAGCCGGTGACGCACAGCAGCCGGCAGCGGCCCGTCTTTTTGTATTCGGCCATTTCCAGGATCGATTCAATGGATTCCTCCTTGGCCGGGGCGATAAAGCCGCAGGTATTGACGATGAGAATATCCGCCGCTTTGGCATCGGCGGTAATGATGCAGCCGGCGCTTCGAAGCTGAGAAAGCATCTGCTCCGAATCCACCCGGTTTTTGACACAGCCCAGAGAAATCATGCCGACCTTCAGGCCCTTCAGGCTTTCCATCATCCATGCCTCCTTTAAAATACCCTGCTATTTTATCATAAAGCCCGGCCCGGATACAAGGGGGAATTGCATGCGGGGGCGGGACGGCAGAAATCTGTTTGAATTTGGCAGGGATGCGTGCTATAATACGAAGACAGAAAGGAGGGCGAGGAAATGCTGCGGGTAAGCAATCTGAAAATCGCGCTGGATGCGGCGGCGGATGCGCCTCTGGATGCGGCGCTGAAAAAGCTGAAGGCCCCGAGAGAAATGCTGCTCTCCTGGCGCGTCAGCAAAAAAAGCGTGGATGCCCGGGATAAGGGCGATGTGCATTTTGTGATGGCGGTGGATGTGGCATTAAAAAAGGAAGAGGCATTTTTCCGTGCGGCAAAGCCCGGCATTGCATCCCGCCTTCCCATAGAGGCACCCCCTGCCGTGATCCGGGGGGCGTATCATGGCCTGCGTCCCGTGGTGGCGGGCTTTGGCCCGGCGGGCTTTTTTGCCGCGCTGATGCTTGCCCGGGCCGGGCTTCGGCCCATTGTGCTGGAGCGGGGCGAGCGGGTGGAGCAGCGGGCCGTGACCACCGAAATATTTGCATCGGAGGGGAAACTGAACCCCGAAAGCAATATCCAGTTCGGCGAGGGCGGCGCGGGGGCGTTTTCCGATGGCAAGCTGACCACCGGCATCAAGGATAAGCGCTGCCGCACGGTGCTAAGGGAATTATGCGCCCATGGCGCGCCGGAGGAAATTCTCTATCTGGCCCGGCCCCATATCGGCACCGATCGATTGCCCCGGGTGGTGGCCGCCATTCGGGAGGAGATACTTTCCCTGGGAGGCGAAATCCGCTTTTCCACCCGGCTGACGGGGGTAAAAACGGCGGCGGGCTGCCTGTGCGCCGTTTCGTATCAGGATCAGGCGGGGACGGGCGAAATCGAAACGGATGCGCTGGTCATCGCCATTGGCCACAGCGCTGCCGATACCCAGCAGATGCTCTTTCTCAGCGGGGTGGATATGATGCAGAAGCCCTTTTCCGTGGGCGCGCGCATCGAGCATCCCCAGGCGCTGATTAACGAGAGCCAGTATGGCCGCTTTGCTCGGCATCCTGCCCTGGGTGCGGCGGAATATCATCTCTCCACAAGGCTCAGGGACGGGCGGGGAGCCTATACCTTCTGCATGTGTCCCGGGGGTACGGTGGCCTCTGCTGCCAGCCGTCCGGGGGGCGTATGCGTAAACGGCATGAGCGCCTTCGCCCGGGATGGAGAAAACGCAAACGCCGCCCTGCTGGTGGATGTGCGGACGGAGGATTTTGGGGATGATCATCCCCTGGCGGGGTATGCGCTGCAGCGGATGTGGGAAAGCCGCGCCTTCCGGGCAGGCGGCGGGGATTACCGTGCCCCGGCGCAATTGGCGGGCGATCTGCTGGCGGGCCGGGAAAGCCGAAAACTTGGCAGCGTGCGGCCCACCTATCGCCCCGGGGTCGTCTGCGGGGATCTGAGGGCCGTGCTGCCGGATTTTGCCTGGCAGGGCCTGCGGGAGGCCATCATCGCCTTTGATCGGCAGCTGAAGGGCTTTGCCATGCCCGATGCGGTGCTGACCGGGGTAGAGAGCCGCTCCTCCTGCCCGGTGCGTTTGCGCCGGGATCAGCGATATGAAAGCAATATTTCCGGGCTTTATCCCTGCGGGGAGGGCGCGGGCTATGCCGGGGGCATTATGAGCGCCGCCGTGGACGGCATCCGGGTGGCCGAGGCCATTCTCAAAAATAAGGGCATGATGGAGGAAGAATAAATGCGCTGCGTGGTACAGAGGGTATCGGAGGCCTATGTGACGGTCGAGGGCAGGGAAACGGGCCGGATTGAAAGGGGCCTGTGCTGCCTGATCGGGGTGGAAACGGGCGATACCGAAAAGGACGCCGCTTATCTGGCAGGGAAAATCGCCAGGCTGCGGATTTTTGAGGACGAAAACGAAAAGATGAATCTTTCGGTGCTGGATGTGCAGGGCGCGGTGCTGGCGGTGAGCCAGTTTACGCTGCTGGGGGATGCCCGGGGCCAGAATCGCCCCGGCTTTACCCGGGCGGAAGCGCCGGAAAGGGCCAATCAGCTGTATGAGGCGGTCTGCGCCGAAATCCGCAGGCTGGGCGTACCGGTGGAAAACGGCGTTTTCCGCACCCATATGATGGTGCATCTGGTGAACGACGGCCCGGTGACCATTCTACTGGACAGCAAAAAGGCGTTTTAAGGAGAAAAGCATGAGAATCGAAACCCTGACCGTGGGCCCCCTGCAGACCAATTGCTATCTGGCTTCCGGGGCGGAGGACGGCGAAATTGTGGTGATTGATCCCGGCGGAGACGGGGAAAAAATCCTTTCCGCCATCGGGAAAAGAAAGGTCGCCGCGGTGCTGCTGACCCATGGGCATTTTGATCATACCGGGGCGCTGAAGCATTTTGCGGGCTGCCCGATCTATATGCATCCGGCGGATGAAATCATGCTGCGGGATCCGGCATGGAGCGTGGGCGCGCGCTTTGGGGATACGGAAAAGCGCCCCGAGGCCACGGATTTTGTGCAGGAGGGCAGCAGGCTCTGCCTGGCGGGGCTGGATATAACGGTTATGCATCTGCCCGGGCATACCCCGGGCGGGGTGGCCTACGCCGCAGAGGATGTGCTTTTTACCGGCGATACCCTCTTCTGCCGCGGCTATGGCCGCACGGATCAGCCCGGCGGGGATATGCAGGCGCTGATGGGCTCGCTGAAGCGGCTGCTCCGGCTGGAAAGAAACGCGCAGGTGCTTCCCGGCCATGGGCAGCCCACGACGATTTTTCAGGAAAGGGGATACCCATGATTGTCAGCCTCTATACGCCCACGCCGCAGTTTGCCAATGATATGGCCGATGTGATGCGGATTTTCCTGGGGAATATCGAAATGCGTCTCAATGCGCCCGGGGGAGAGATGATTGTAAGGCATACGGAAGGGCTGGCGGGCAAAAGCCGCTGCTGCCGCATAACGGCTGAGGGCGCCATGCAGGGGCAGGCGGAAAGCACCCTGGAAATCCAGGAAAACGCGCTGCTTGAAAAGCGCTTTCACAAGCGGCAGATCAAGCAGGCACTTTATGAGGTCATGAAGACGGCTGCGGGCCGCACGCCGCCCTGGGGCTCACTGACCGGCATCCGCCCCACCCGGCTGATCTATGAGGCCATGGGCCGGGGCCTTTCCCTGGAGGAAGCCCGGCAGGAGGTGGAGAGCGTCTTTGACGTGCATCCCCAAAAGGCGGCATTGCTTGGCCGGATCGTTGCGGTGCAGCAGGCCCTGCCCCAGCCCGAAAAAACGGATGTGGATCTGTATGTGGGCATTCCCTTCTGCGTATCCCGCTGCGCCTATTGCTCCTTTCTCAGCGGCGAAGTGGGCAAGGGGAAGGAATTGCCCCCCTATGTGGAGGCCCTGGAAAGGGAAATCGCGGATACCCTCAGGCTCATGGAGGAAAAAGGGCTGCATCCCCGGGCCTTCTATATGGGCGGCGGCACGCCCACCTCTCTTTCCGCGCCGCTGCTTGAGCGGGTGCTGCGGGCGGCCCGGCCCTTTATTGACAGGGCCTGCGAGGTAACGGTGGAGGCGGGGCGGCCCGATACCATTGATGAAGAAAAGCTGCGGGTGATTCTGGATCACGGGGCGAGCCGCATTTCCGTCAACCCCCAGACCATGCATGATGAAACTCTGGAAAGAATCGGCCGACGGCATACCACCGCCCAGACCGAGCGGGCCTATGCTGCGGCCCGGCGCGTGGGCTTTTCCCATATCAATATGGATTTGATTGCGGGGCTGCCCGGGGAAAATCTGGAGATGTTTCTTGAAACCCTGGCATGGGCCCAGGGGCTTCAGCCCGAAAGCCTCACCGTGCATACCCTGTCCATTAAGCGCGCCAGCCTTTTGCATCTCTGGGAGGCCCATCTGCCCGATGGGGATATGGTAGCCGCCATGGTGGATGCGGGCAGACGCGCCGCGGCGGGCCGGGGCATGACACCCTATTATCTCTACCGGCAGAAAAATATGGCGGGCAATCTGGAAAATGTGGGCTATGCCCTGCCGGGGCACGCCTGTCTTTACAATATTGATATGATGGAGGAAACCGCCAATGTGCTGGCGGTGGGCGCAGGGGCCATCAGCAAGCGGGTGCAGCCCGCCATCGGCCGGATTGAGCGCGCCCCCAACGTCAGCGAAATCGGCCATTATATCAGCCGCGTGGAGGAAATGGCGGCGCGCAAGCGGGCCCTCTGGCAGGAAAATTGGGCAGAAATGTGATGACCCCGTTCGGCGAAAAGGAATTGCTTGACGGAAGGAAGGTAAAATAGTATAATAAACAGGTGTACAGTTGGTATGAACGCGTTTTTCGCGTCAAAAAGGATAACTTAAAACGAGAGGAAGAGATTATTGATGTCCAAGGCTGTGAAAACCCGGAAGCCCCTGAGCGCCAAGACCAAGGGCGCTGTTTGCCTGGCGGTGCTGCTGGCGCTGCTGATTTTCGTTTCCTGCATTGCCATCGGCGGCATGAAGCTGGATGCTGCCGGCGTGAATATCCTTTTGCCCTGGGTGCCCGTCAGCAGCGAAAACTGGCCCCAGTCCCTGCCCCTGACCCGCACGCTGGGCGGCAGCGCTTCCGTGGATTACGCCGTGACCCTGCCTGAAGGCGGCGATATGAACGCCGTTGTGGATACCATTAACGCCCGCCTGGACGGCATGGGCGAAACCGACCGCAGCGTGACCGTCGTGGATGATAAGACCATCCGCATCGAGCTGCGCGAAATGGATCATGACCGGATGCACAGCGTGCTTTCCATGGCCGTGATGCCCGGCAGCTTCGAATTTACCGATTCCAACGGCGCCGTGCTGCTCACCGGCGAGCAGATTGACAAGGTGCAGCTTGGCTATAACAGCACCGGCACCAGCTATGTGATGACCCTGACCGTGGATGAGGAGGCCAAGGCGGCGCTAACCGATGTCAGCCTGCTCAGCCTCTACTGCGACGGCAGCGTGGTTACCTCCTACGCGCTGGTATCCGGCGGGCAGATCACCGTTACGATTTCCGATTACAACAGCGTTTCCAATATCGCCTTCCTGCTCAATACCGGCGCGATCAACGCCACCCTGACCGAGGGCCAGGAGAGCGAGAGCGAGGGCAGCAGCCAGGGCGCGCTGACCGTCGTTTTGATCGCCGGGGCCGTGCTGCTGGCCGCCGCGCTGGTGTACGCCGTGATCAAGGGCCGCCTCACCGGTATCGCCGCCATCCTGACCGTCTGGTGCGCCGTGCTGCTGATGTTCTTCTTTGTGGCTACCATCGTGCTGCAGTCCGTGCCCGCGCTGAATGTGGGCTGCCTGATTGCGATTCTGCTGAGCATGCTGCTGGCTATCTACACCGCCGTTACCCGCATCGATGCCATCAGCAAGCTGATTGGCGATGGCTATGGCCCCAAGCAGGCCACCAAGCTGGGCCTGCGCACCTGCGGCCGTCAGGTTTGGCTGGTGCATGGCGCGGCGCTGGTCATTTCCCTGGTGCTGATGATCTTTGGCTTCTCCAAGGCCGTGGGCTATACGCTGTGCGCGGGCGTTGTATCCAGCGCCATCGTTGCCTGCCTGATGCGCGCTTTCCAGGGCTGCTTTGCCGCGCTCTGCCAGAAGCCTGCGCTCTTTGGCAAGGTGAAGTAAGAGCCTTTTGCAGGGTGCCGGTTTTTCTCCGGCACCCTCTTTTTACTCTTTTTTCGGAGGATGCGGCATGCTGAAACTGAGCCTTTCGCCCTTTGCGGGCGGCGAACTGAACTGGCCCGGCATTCCGGAATGGATGGCGCGGCTGCTTTTTGCCCGCGGCGTACAGTCGGCCCGGGAGGCCCAGGCATTTTTGCATCCGGATTTTTCCCAGCTGCGCCCGCCCCTTGCCCTGCCCGGCATGGAGCGGGCGGCGGCCATTCTGCGCCGGGCCGCAGCCGAGAAAAGAAAAATCGCCGTCTACGGCGATTACGATGCCGACGGGGTCTGCGCCGCGGTCATTCTGCGGGACGCCCTTGAAAGGCTGGGTGCGGATACCCGGGTGTATATTCCCGATCGCCATGAGGAGGGCTATGGCCTGAATACGCCGGCGGTGCTGCGCCTGGCGGAGGAGTGCCGGGTGCTGGTCACGGTGGACTGCGGCATTACCAGCCTGGAGGAGGTGCGTGCCGCCAGGGAAAAGGGCATGGAGGTGATTGTCACCGATCATCATCGCCCCGGCGCAGCGCTGCCTGAGGCAGACGCCATCGTTTCGCCGCTATTGGAGGGGTATCCCTTTCCCTATCTTTGCGGGGCAGGGGTGGCCTGGAAAACGGCGATGGCCCTGCTGGGCGAGGAGGCCAGGGCGCTCATGGAGCTGGCGGCCCTGGCCACGGTGGCAGATCTTGTGCCCCTGACCGGGGAAAACCGCGCCCTGGTGGCCTTGGGCCTCAGGCAATTGGCCGATACGCGCCGCCCCGGGCTCAGGGCGCTGATGGAGGCGGCGGGCATTCGCGGCGGCATCACCAGCCAGCAGGTGGCCTTTCAGCTGGCTCCTCGGATCAATGCCTGCGGCAGAATGGAATCGGCCGCCATTGCGCTGGAATTGCTTTCTACCCGGGATCAGGCCCGGGCCCGGGAGCTGGCGCTGAAAATGGATCGGCTGAATCAGGAACGGAAGAATCAGGAGCAGCAGGTGGTTGAGCAGGCGATAGGCCAGGCGGAAGAGATGGATCTGGTCTCCCTCCGGGCCATTGTGGTCTGCGGAGAGGGCTGGAACAGCGGCGTGGTGGGGCTGGCGGCGGGCAAAATCGCCGAAAAATATGCCTGTCCCACGGTAGCCCTTTCCCTGGAGGGGGATACCTGCGTGGGCAGCGCCAGAAGCGCCGGGGATGTGGATATTCATGCCGCGCTTTCGGAATGCGCCGATCTGTTTCTTCGCTTTGGCGGGCATAAGCAGGCGGCGGGGCTGACCATGCCGGCGGAAAATCTGCCCGCCTTTCGTCAGCGGCTTTCCCAGGCCGTTGCCAGGCAGACCGGGGATATGCCCTGCATCCCCGAAATCATCTGCGAGGGGGAATTATCCCTTGCCCAGGTGACAGAGGAAACGATTGCATTGCTTTCCATGCTGGAGCCTTGCGGCATGGGCAATCCCGAGCCCCGGTTTCTCTGCCGGGATGCGGAGGCCCTTTCCCTTCGCGCCGTGGGGGCCCAGGGCCGGCATCTGAAATGCACCTTCCGTCAGGGAAATGATCTGAGAGACGGCATTTTCTTTGGTGGCGGGGAATGGGCGGGGGCATCCGCCGGGCTTTTCCAGATGGCCTTTACCCCCGAAATCAATGAATTCCGGGGAAAAATCAGCGCCGAATGCCGGGTGCATGCCCTGCAGCTGGAGCCGGAAACCCTGCCCTATGATTTAAGGCGGGAGGGCGCGGCGCTGCTGGCGGAAGAAAGGGGCGAGGCATCTGCCGCGCCGCTGACCCCGGCGGGGCTGGATGCGCTTATGGCAGGGGGACAGGGCACGCTGCTGGTCTGCCGCTGCCTTGAAACGGCCCTTGCCCTGCGGGCGCGCTATCCCCAGGCGGATTTTGCCCTGGAGAGCGCCCGGGATCCCCGGGCCTTCCATACGGTTTTTCTCTATGGTCGGGCGGCGGGGGCTTGCGCGGGCTTCCGCCATGTGGTATTATGCGACGGTGACCTGGGGGAGGGCGCAGGGTATCGGGCGGCCTGCCCGGGGGCGGATATTTTTGCCCTGCCGGAAACGGTGGCGCTGCGCCGTCTTTTATCCGCGCTGTTTGTTTCCAGGGATGTGCTGCGCGCCTGCTATGTGCGCTTAAAGGGCGCGCTGCCCCGGGATCTGGAGGATTTTTCGGCGCAATCCGGGCTTCCGCCGCCCCAGGCGGCCTTTGCGCTGACCGTGCTTTCGGAAATGGGGCTGATTGCCTATTCCCCGTCCCCGTTTTCGATTTCCATTCTGCCGATGCTCCGAAGGGATCCATCGGAAAACAAGCTGTTTTGCCTTGCGCAGCAGGCGAGGGAGGATATGAATGGCCTACACAGCCTATGAATGCCTGACGCTGGAGGAGATACTGGCCCGGGTAAAGAAATACGATCCGGATGGGAAGGGCTGCGATCTGATTGAGCGCGCCTGCCATTTTGCCGAAAAGGCCCATGAGGATCAGCGGCGCAAAAGCGGCGAGCCGTATATCGTGCATCCCATGTATGTGGCCAGCATTCTGACCGAACTGATGATTGATCCCCCCACCATTGCGGCCTCTCTTCTGCATGATACGGTGGAGGACTGCGAGGGCGTGACCCTGCAGGGTCTACAGAGCGAATTTGGGGAAGAGGTGGCCCGGCTGGTAGACGGGGTGACCAAGCTGGAAAAGCTGGATTTTGCCGATCGGGAGGAGCGGCAGGCGGAATCGCTGCGGAAAATGATCCTGGCCATGAGCAAGGATATCCGCGTGGTGCTGATCAAGCTGGCCGACCGGCTGCATAATATGCGCACCATGCGCTTCCAGCCCACCGAGCGGCAGGTGGCCATCTCCCGGGAAACGCTGGATATTTATGCCCCGCTGGCCCATCGCCTGGGCGTATATGCCATTAAGCAGGAATTGGAGGATCTGGCCCTTCGCTATATCGATCCCGAGGGGTATCAGGATGTGGCCCGGAAGGTGGGCATGAAGCGGGCGGAGAGAGAAGAAAATATCAAGCTGGTCATCAGCGAGCTTTCCCAGAAGCTCAATGAGGCCGGGTTGCATTATGATATTGACGGCCGCCCCAAGCATCTCTATTCCATCTACCGCAAGATGGTTATCCAGAATAAGCCCTTTGATCAGATTTATGATCTGATCGCCATCCGCGTCATTGTGGATACCATTCCGGAGTGCTATACGGTGCTGGGTATCGCCCATACTTTGTGGAATCAGGTGCCGGGGCGCTTCAAGGATTATATTTCGGTGCCCAAGGCCAATATGTATCAGTCCCTGCATACCACGGTGGTGGGCGGGCGGCGCATTCCCTTCCCCTTTGAAATTCAGATCCGCACCTGGGAAATGCACCGGGTGGCGGAATACGGCATTGCCGCTCACTGGCGCTATAAGGAGGGCGGCCAGAAGGACAGCGCCCTGGATGAAAAAATGTATTGGCTGCGCCAGATCCTGGACTGGCAATCCGAAACCCGGGACAGCCATGAATTTATCGACAGCCTGAAAACCGATCTTTTCTCCGAGGAGGTTTTCCTCTTTACCCCCAAGGGCGATATTATTTCCATGCAGCGGGGGGCCACGCCCCTGGATTTTGCCTATCGCATCCATTCCCATATCGGCAATTCCTGCGTTGGCGCCAAGGTCAACGGCAAAATGGTGCCTCTGGATACCCAATTGGAAACCGGCGACCGGGTGGAGATTCTTACCTCCTCCGCCTCCAAGGGCCCCAGCATGGACTGGATCAAGATCGTAAAAACCCAGCAGGCCAAGGCCAAAATCCGCCAGTTCCTCCGGAAGGAGCTGCGGGGCGAAAACGTGCAGAAGGGCCGGGATATGCTGGAGCATGAGGCCAAGCGCCGGGGTGTGAAGCTGGGCGAATATACCAAGCCCGAATACTATGAGCCGATCCTCAAAAAATATATGTTCCAGGATCTGGAGGATATATACGGCGCTATCGGCTATGGCGGCGTGGCGGCGGTATATGTGCTTTCCCGCCTGATTGATGAAAAGCAGAAGAAGGAAGCCCCGGCGGTGAAGGCCCCGGTGGTGACCCAGGAAAACGCGCCGCTGCCCAAGCCCCAGGGCAAGCCCACCCATGGCATCTATGTGCATGGGGAGGCGGGCATGCTGGTGCGCTTTGCCCGCTGCTGCAATCCGGTGCCCGGGGATGATATTGTGGGCTATATTACCCGGGGCCGGGGCGTGACCGTGCATAAATCCGATTGCGTCAACGCCCTGCATACCGAGCCGGAGCGGATTGTGCCCGTTTCCTGGGCGGATCAGGGGGCCGGCACCTTCAGCGCCAATATCCAGATCATCTGCTATGATCATAATTCGCTGCTGGGCGAACTGACCAATTTCATTGATGATCTGGGCCTGCCCATCACCGCCATTTCGGTCAAGATCAATAAGAATAAAACCTGCACCATCACCATGACCCTGCAGGTGCAGAGCCGCGAGCAGCTGGATAATGCCCTGCGGAAGCTGCAGAAGCGCTCGGATGTGATCGAGGCCTACCGCAGCCTCAACTAAAAATGCAAATTTCCGGCCTGCAGGCAGGAAAAATTCGCTTCCATCGCGAAATAGATAGAGTTATCCTTATTCCCTGTAAGGAGGAAATCCATGCAGCCCCCTCAAGGCCCTTACCGGCAGAATGCCGATGAACCCAATTATCCGCCCCAGCAGCCCGTGCAGCCCCGGTGGACACAGATGCCCCTGCCCAATCAGGGGATCGGCGGGCCGATGCCGGGCCAGGTGCCGCCCCCGGCGCAGATCAATCCGCCGCCCGTGCAGCTCCCCTATCCGGGAGGCCAGACGATGGCGGGCTTTTCCGCGCCTGCAAACGGCTATCCGCCCCAGAATGGGCAGACGCCGCCCCCGCCGCCTATCTATCAGCAGCCCCATCCCCAGCAGGGCGTTTATATTCCCCCAAAGACCGGCATGCCCCGCCCCAAGCGGAAAAAGAAAAAGAGCAGCTATGTCATTCTGGCCCTGATTGCTGTGGCGCTGGCGGCCTTTATCATTCTCAGGATGATCGCCCCGGGGCAGACGGCCTACGGCTATGTGCAGTCCGGTTCCCTCAGCGCCCGCTATACCGGCGATGCCGTGGTGGTGCGCAATGAAACGGTCTATGCCCAGGATGGGGTATCTCAGATCGAATATGAGGCCGATGAAGGGGCCCAGGTCAAGCGCGGGGCCAATGTGGCCACCATCTATACCTCGGGTTTCTCCTCCAAGGAATGGACAACCCTGGATAATTACCGCAACCAGATCAAAGAATACCATAAGGTGCTGATTGCCGATGCAGCCTCGGATACCAAGCTGATCTCCCTGATGAGCAAGGTAAAGGAGCGGGCGCTGGAGGCCCAGAAGCTGGTGCAGGGGGCCACGGGCAGCCTGAGCAATCAGGAAACGCTGCTGGCCGCCGCTATGCAGGATCAGCAGATCTATATGAAGCAGAAATACCCCGATGATCAGAAGCTGAGCCGCCTCTATGACGATGAAAACACCCAGCTGCAGCGCATTTCCACCTGGACGAAGCAATACGCCGCCCCGGCGGACGGCCTGATCAGCTTCTATACCGATGGCTTTGAAACGGCGCTGAATATGAATACCTACGAATCCTATTCCCCCACCCAGATGCGCGCCATATATCGGGGCGCCGTGCCCGAAACGGGGGAAACGGTATCCCGCAATTCCGTGCCGATTTATCGTCTGGTGCGGGAGGAGCCCTGGGTGGTGCTGATGCTGTGCAACGAATTGGAATGGACGCCGGTGACGGGCCGCTCCTATAAGCTGCTGATTGAGAGCTTTGATAATACCATTGTGGATGCCACGGTGGAATCCTTTACCCGCTCCGGCGGCGAATTGCTGGTGCGGCTGCGGATTGAGGAAACCTCCGCCCTTTCCAATGTGCTTTATATTCGCTCCTGCAAGGTGCAATTGGGCGAATCGGTGAATACCCTGATGGTGCCCAGCCGCGCCATTTATATCCAGGAGGGCCGCAAGGGCGTGGTCATGACCACCGAGGGCGGCGAATACTGGACGGGGGTGGAAGTGATTTCCGATGACGGCACGGCGGCCTATGTGATCCCCGAAAATTCCGGGGTGCTGTATGAGGGCATCCGTGTGCGCCTGTTCTGAGGAGGAAAGAATGACGCTGAATGAACGGGTGGCGCTGGTTCGGGAAACAATCGCCCGGGAAAGCGCGGAATGGGGAAGAAGCCCCAAAATCATCGCGGTGACCAAATATTCCCAGCCGGAGGAGATTCTGCCTCTGCTTAAAAGCGGAATCACCGATATTGGGGAAAACCGGGTGCAGGCCATCCGGGAAAAGCTGCCGTTTATCAATGAAAAATTTTCTATTCACATGATTGGACGGTTGCAAACTAACAAAGTTAAATATATAATAAAGGATGTATGCCTGATCCATTCTCTGGATAGCCTTCCTCTGGCCCGGGAGATTGATCGCCAGGCCCAGAAAAACGGCCTGCGCATGTCGGTGCTTCTGCAGGTGAATATCGCCAGGGAGCCCCAGAAGGGCGGCGTGATGGAAGAGGATCTGATGGCATTTTTGCGGGATTGCGCCGGATTGCCCGGGCTTGAGGTCAAGGGGCTGATGGCGATTATGCCGCTGGGCGCGGAAAGAGAAACGCTTCTTTCCCTGTTTGTCAGGATGCGCGCGCTCTTTGACCGCTGCGCCCAGGAGGCGGTAAGCGGGGTTTCCATGGAGGAGCTTTCCATGGGCATGTCTCAGGATTATGATCTGGCGGCCCGGGCGGGCGCGACGATGATTCGCGTGGGCTCGGCGCTATTTCGGTAAATGCAGGAGGAAATTGGTATGGCGACCGGTGATTTTTTCGGGAATCTGAAGCAGAGGGCCCGTGCCCTTTATAATAACTTCTTCTATGAGGGGGAGGAGGCCCCTGCCCCTCAGCAGCAGGAGGAAAGCTATCCCCAGCAGGAGCAGAATTATCCGCCCCAGGCCGCCCAGGGCTATCAGCAGCAGGGGTATCAGGCCCCCTATGCCCAGGCCTATCAGCAGCAGCCGCAGCAGCAATATCAGCAGCAGCCCCAGGGCTATCAGCCCCAGGCCCAGCAGCCGCAGCAGCCCGTTTACCAGAACAGCGCCTATCAGCAGGCCCAGCACCGCAATCGCCGGGCCCAGCAGCATCAGGAAAATAACGTGGTGGATTTTGGCGCGTATCAGCAGAATCAGGCCGCCTATCAGCAGCAGGCCCCCCAGGCCGCCTATCAGCAGGGCTATCAGCAGGCCCAGCAGCCCGCCGCGCCCCAGATGGAGCAGCCCCAGCAGCCCGCTCCCGCCGCCTCTGCCATGCCCAGCGCCCGGGTCATTAACGCCCGGGGCATGCGGGATTGCCGCAGCGCCATCACCCTGCTGCGCAATGGCGATGCGGTGATTATCGTGCTGGAAAATGTCACCGATCCCGCCGAAATGCGCCGCCTGGTGGATACCCTCAGCGGCGCGTGCTATTCCCTGACCGCTACCATTACCAAGCTTTCCCGCTACGGCGCATATTTGCTTGCGCCCCAGACCATGGCGGTTTATACCGATCAGACCACCAATCAGATGAACGGCGCGCCCGGCCGTCCTCAGGCCCGGAATTACCAGCCCAATTATGCCGCGCCCCAGCGCAGCGCCTATCAGCCCCAGCAGGGACAGGCCCCGCAGATGAATTATGCGCCCCAGCAGGGCTTTACCCAGCGCGCAGCCGCGCCGGAGGAAGCGGCCCAGCCCTTCTATGCCCGCACCGCGCCCCAGCAGGTGCAGGCCCCGGCCTTCTCCGCCCAGCCAACGGGCTATGGCTATGTGCCGGATGAAATGGAAGCGGCAGAATAACGAAGATTTACAGAAGATGCTCTTTAAAGCAGGAGGAAAAGCATGTTTATCCTGAATCTGATCCGCACGCTGCTCAGCCTTTATGCGCTGCTTCTGCTGGTGCATTTTGCGCTGCCCTATGTCACCGATTCCCAGCAGCCCTGGATGGCCGTCGTCGCCCGCATCTGCGAGCCCGGGGTTCGGGCGGGCAATCGCGTGGCGGCCAGGCTGCTGCCCGATCGCCGCTTCAAAATTGATTTCGGCCCGCTGGCGGCGGTGGTGCTTTGCTGGGTGGCCCGGCTGATTCTGGGCCTGTTTGTGTAAAGAAGCGATGGGTATCGTTTTACGAAAGGAGTCCTAACCATGCCTATTACCGTTGCCATGATTGAAGAAAAGGAATTCAAGACCAAGATGCGCGGCTATGATCCCGTAGAGGTGGATGAATTCCTGGATGAAATCTGCGATGAAATGGTGGCTATGCAGGAGGAGATTGCCACCCTGCAGAGCCGGCTGAGCCAGGCCCCCCGCGCCGCCGCGCCCTATGCCCCCGTCCCCGCCCCTGCCCCTGTGCCCAAGCCCGCTCCCGCCCCCGTTCCTGCCCCGGTGCAGGCCGCGCCCGTGCAGAAGAGCGAGGAAAGCAGCGAGGCGGCCCAGCGGCTTTTGGCCCGCGCCCAGCGGGTGTATGATGAAACGGTGGCAGAGGCCAAGGCGGAGGCGGAAAAGATTCTGGGGAATGCCAACGCCCGCGCAAGCAGCGGCCTGGAGGATCTGGAGGAAGAAAAGGCCGCGCTGGAAAAGGAAGTGGAAATGCTCAAGGCTGCGGCCCGGGATTACAAGGCCCGCTTCACCCGGCTGGTGGAGGATCAGCAGCATATTCTGCATGCCGAAACGGCGCTCTTTGAATAAGCTCTGCTTTGAATCGTTTGGTGCGTTCGGGTGGCTAAGCGCCGCTTTGTCCATGGCGCGCCAGGCGATTTTTTCTTTCGCAGGCATCGCCCTGCAAGTAAAAAAGCGGCCCTGAGGCCGTGAAAGGATGAGGAAAAATGCGGTATGGCGCGCTGGAGGCCGGCGGAACCAAGATGGTGCTGGCGGTTGCGGATGAAAAAATGAATATTCTTTGCCGGGAGAGCATTCCTACCCTGGAGCCCCGGGAAACCATGGAAAAAATGATCGCCTTTTTCCGGGCGCATCCCGTGGATGCCCTGGGCATTGGCTCCTTTGGCCCGCTGGATTTGAATCCCGCCTCAGCCACCTATGGCTATATTACCAAAACGCCCAAGCTCAGCTGGTGTGATTATCCGCTGATGCCGATGTTTGAGGAGGCGCTGCAGGTGCCCTGCATGCTGGATACCGATGTGAATGCCGCCGCCCTCTGCGAGGCGGAGCTGGGCGCGGCCAAGGGGCTGAAAAGCTGCGTGTATGTAACCATCGGCACCGGCATCGGCGCAGGGGTATACTGCGAGGGCAATCTGGTGCATGGGCTGATGCATCCCGAATGGGGCCATTTCCTGCTGGCGCCCCGGGCGGATGATCCCGCGCCCCAGGGCTTCTGCCCCTATCATCAGGGCTGTCTGGAGGGCCTGGCCAGCGGCCCCGCCATCGAAAAAAGATGGGGCGTTTCTGCCCGGGAATTGCCGCCCGAGCATCCCGCCTGGGATCTGGAGGCCCATTATCTGGCCCAGATGTGCGTAACCGCGCTGATGACCGTATCCCCCCAGAAGATTATTCTGGGCGGCGGCGTCATGGGGCAGAAGCATCTTTTCCCCATGATCCATCGGGAAACCATGCGGCTGCTGGGCGGGTATCTTTCCTGCGTAAGCGATGTATCCGATCTGATCGTGCCGCCCGCCTGCTTCCCGGATAGCGGGCTGATTGGCTCCCTGCTGCTGGCCAAAAAGGCGCTGGCGGCCCGGGCGTGAGGCGGCGTGCCTGATTCTCCCTGCCGATAAGGAAAAGAGACAGTCATGAATGTATTTGATACCCATTGCCATCTGGATGATGAAAAATTCAGTGAGGATCGGGAAGAAATCTATGCCCGGATGCGGGAAAGCGGCGTTTGCCGCTGCGTCTGCGTGGGCAGCGATCTGATGTCCTCCCGCCGGGCGCTGGATTTTGCCCATGCCCACGAAGGCGTGTTCGGGGCGGCGGGGGTGCATCCCCATGAGGCTGCCGCTGCGCCGGAGGATTATCTGGCCCGGCTGGAAACAATGCTGGCGGAGGAAAAATGCGTGGCGCTTGGGGAAATCGGGCTGGATTACTATTACGATTTCTCCCCCCGGGATGTGCAGAAGCGGGTGATGGCAGAGCAGATGGCCCTGGCCATTCGTTTGGATAAGCCGGTGATTTTTCATATCCGGGATGCGCATGGAGAAATGCTTGATTTTTTCCGGGGGCAGAAAACGCTGCCCCGGGGGATCATCCATTGCTTCTCCGGCAGCGCTGAAACCGCCCGGGAATATGCGAAAATGGGCTTTTATCTCTCCTTCGCCGGGCCGCTGACCTTTAAAAAGGCGCCCCACCTCTGGGAGGCTGCCAAGGCCGCCCCGCTGGAACGGCTGCTGGTGGAAACGGATAGCCCCTATCTCGCTCCCGAGCCCCGGCGCGGCCGCCGCAACGAACCGGCAAATACGGTGTATGTGCTGAAAAAACTGGCGGAAATCCGCCAGATCCCTCAGGAGGACATGGCCCGGATCACCTGGGACAACGCCTGCCGCATCTATGGGCTGATGAGTTAAGGGATAAAATATTGCGGGAGGATGCTTTTGTGTCAAAAGCACCCTCCCGCACCCTCCCGAAAACCGGCTCTGGATGTTTCATAGGTGGATTCTGCCAGGTTGAATGCCAGATCAGCAAAAAGGAATAGCGGCAGAGAAGAAAACAGCAATGCTTCTGCACTTGGCGGGAGCATTGCTGTTTTGCTTCTTACTGCTTGTTTCCTTTTGCTTCACTGGCATTCAATTAGGTTTATCTCATCCATGATCCATCCAGAGCCGGTTTTCGGAGGGGGCGCGGGGGAACCACTTTTGACTCAAAAGTGGTTTCCCCGCAATTATCCTCCCCATCGTAACCTATCCCTTTCTGGGCATGAGCCTGCCGCCCAGCTCGAAGTGCATTTTATCGCCCTCATAGCCCGCCACATGGTAATTCAGGCCGTTACGGGTAACACGGAGGGCGATTTCCTGTTGGGGCAGAATTTCGGCGTGATAATTGATAAGCAGCGATTCCAGGCAATAATCCCGCATGGTATCGATCCCCAGGGCATCGCAGGCCCAATCGGCGTAGCGGGTGTTATTCACATGCTGATTGACATCCAGATCGGTATAAAAGGGCATGCGGCTGATCAATTGCTCCTCGCCGCTGACGGCATCCACCGTAGCGGGCAGGCCCATGGGCACGCTCAGATCGGAATTATCGGGGATCAGATGGGCCACCTCGCCGGGGGGCAGCATTTTCCGGGTCTGGATATCGAGCAGCGCCCAGAGCGTGCCCGCATGGCCGAGGATCCTTCCCTCCTCATTTTTGAAAAGGAAATACCGGGGGAAAAACCAGCGGCGATTGGGCATGGGAATGGTTTCCACCGTCACCCGATCCAGAATGCGGGGATATTCCTCCATATGTATTTCGCTGCGGCTGAGTACCCAGGCGGTATTTCTTTTGATCAGCACATCCCTGCCGCAGCCAAGCAGGTGGGTATGGGCGCCGGCGGCCTCCTGCATGGCCTCCAGAATGGCGCTGGGCCGCCAGGTTCCCTGAAAATCGCAATGGCAGGTGCGCAGGATCAAATCCTCCTGATAGGTTTTGAGCATGATGAAGCCTCCTTTGCTTGCGCGCCTTTATTGTATCGCGGAGGGCTGTATTTTTCAAGGGCCGCCCTTTTTCTGCCATGCTTCCGGGGAAAGGCAGGGACTGATGCAAAAAACGATTTTAGATCCGACGAAATACTTTTCTATTTTTTTTATGTGTGGTATAATGCCGTTTGGCAAGGCGCGGCCTGCCTGAATGGAGGAGAGAAGCTATGGCGGATCTTGTGGTAATCGGCGGGGGCCATGCGGGCTGCGAGGCGGCGCTTTGCGGCGCGCGCATGGGGCTTGATACCCTGCTTCTGACGCTGAATATGGAATCGGTGGCGCTGATGCCCTGCAATCCCTCCATCGGCGGCACGGGCAAGGGCCATCTGGTGCGGGAGGTAGACGCCCTGGGCGGCGAAATGGGGCTGGCGGCGGATGCGGTAACGCTCCAGAGCCGCATGCTCAATACCGGCAAGGGCCCCGCCGTTCATTCCCTGCGGGTGCAGGCGGATAAGCGCGCCTATCAGCTGCGCATGCTTAAGACCCTCTTTGCCCAGCAGGGGCTGACCCTGCGGCAGGGGGAGGCCTCTGAGATTCTGGTGAAAAACGGGAAGGTCTGCGGCGTCAAGACCCTGACGGGGGATATTATTCCCTGCCGGGCGGTGGTGGTATGCACCGGTGTATACCTCAAAAGCCGCATCATTATCGGCGAGGCGGAATGGGCCGCCGGGCCCCAGGGCCTGATGCCCGCCAATTTTCTTTCGGCAAATCTAAGAGATCTGGGCTTTGAGCTTCGCCGCTTCAAGACCGGAACCCCCGCCCGGGTGGCGGAAAACAGCATTGATTTTGAGAAGATGACGCCCCAGCCCGGGGATGAGCCGCCCACGCCCTTCTCCTTCCTGACCGATGGCGGCGTAAGGAACAAGGTGAATTGCTATCTCACCTGGACGAACGAAAAAACCCACGAAATTATCCGGCAGAATCTGCATCGCGCCCCCATGTTTACCGGCTCCATCAGCGGCACCGGGGCCCGCTATTGCCCCTCCATCGAAACCAAGGTGACCCGCTTTGCCGATAAGGATCGGCATCAGATTTTTCTGGAGCCGGAGGGGGAGGGCTATCCCGAATGGTATGTGCAGGGCATGAGTTCCTCCATGCCGGAGGATGTGCAATGGGAAATGTACCGCTCCATTCCCGGCCTGGAAAGATGCGTTCTGACCCGCCTGGCCTATGCCATTGAATATGACTGCATCGATCCTTTGGCCCTAACCCCCTGTCTGGGGGCGCGGCAGATCCCGGGCTTGTATCTGGCCGGGCAGATCAACGGCACCTCGGGCTATGAGGAGGCGGCCGCCCAGGGCATTTATGCCGCCATCAATGCCGCCCTTTACTGCCGGGAGAAGGAGCCCTTCCTGCTGACCCGGGATCAGGCCTATATCGGCGTGCTGGCTGATGATCTGACCACCAAGGGCACGGATGAGCCCTACCGGATGATGACCAGCCGGGCCGAGCATCGCCTCTTTCTGCGGCAGGATAATGCCGATCTGCGGCTGACCTTCCGGGCACGGGAGCTGGGGCTGATCAGCGATGAAAGGCTGCGCCGGGCCGAGCAGAAGGAGCGGGAAACGGCGGAATTGATCCGCCGCCTGGAGGAAAACGGCATGGCGCGGGCGCTGAAAAAGCCGGAAAGCAGGCTGGAATTGCCTGCGAGCTGGGAATACAGCCGGGGCGCGGCCGAGCAGGCGGAAATCCAGATCAAATACGAGGGCTATCTGCAGAAGGCCATGGCCCAGATTCGGCAGGCCCGGGCCATGGAGGAGGCGCTGCTCCCCCCGGATATCGATTATTCGGCCATGGATGCCCTGCGGCTGGAGGCGCGGCAGAAGCTCTCCGCCCAGCGCCCTGTCTCTCTGGGCCAGGCCTCCCGCATCCCCGGCGTATCCCCGGCGGATATTGCCGTGCTGATGGTATGGCTGAAGCGGAGAAACGAGCAGTAAGCACGGCGAGGCGGCTCTTTGCCGCTTTGCCCTGAACGCATTTCATCATAAAAAATCCCTTTGCCGCATGCAGGAAAGCGGTAAAGGGATTTTTTGCATTTTTCGGGCGGGCGCTGGGCTTATTTCCCCAGCAGCTTGAAATCCGTCCAGATATTCTGGAATTTGGTTTCGTATTCGCCCACATCCATAATGAATTCCGCATTTTCAAGCAGCGCATCGGGCACATGGATGGCGGGGTTGGTCTGCAGGGCCTCGGGGATATATTCGTAGGCCGCCTGCACGGGGCAGACAAAGAGCTGCGCTTCGGCCACCTGGGCGGCAATCGCGGGCTGCAGCAGGAAATCCAGGAAGCGATGGGCGTTTTCGGGGTGCGGGGCATTGGCGGGAATGAAGGCGGCGTCAATGCCAAAGCCCACGCCCTCCTTGGGATAAACAATCCTGAGATCGGGGTTTTCCTCCAGCGCCATGACGGCGTAGGGGGTGAACATATACGCTACCGCGCATTCCCCGGAAAGCAGATCCACATAGGGCGTATCGGAATTGAAGGCGCGGATATTGGGGCGCAGGGCGGCCAGCCGCTCGGCGGCCTGGGCCAGCAGCGCGTCATCCGTCACATTGAAGGATTGGCCCATGGTTTTCAGCGTAATGCCCACGATATTCCGGGCATCATCCATGACCACCACGCTGTCCCGCAGGGATTCATCCCACAGGCTCTCATAGCCCGTGATTTCAATATCCACATAATCGGGATTGTAGACGATCAGGGGCGTGCCGGCAACATAGGGAATGGTATATTCATTGTCGGGATCAAAATACTGGTTCAGCATGGCGGGGCTGAGGCCCGCGGCATGGGGAAGCAGCGAATGATCCAGCTTCTGGAGGAGCCCGGCCTTCCGCGCGATATTGATGACAAAATCGCTGGCGATGATTACATCATAGGCTTCGCCCGAAAGCTGCAGCTTGGCCAGCATGCTCTCATTGCTGTCAAAGGTGGCGTAGCGGATCTGGATGCCGGTGGCCTGCTCAAAATCCGCAATGGTCTGATCATCCACATACAATTCCCAGGTGAAGAGATTAAGCACCTTTTCCTCCTCCGCCAGGGAAACGGCAGGCAGGGAAAGGAGAAGGCAGAGAAACAGAATCAGCAGCTTCTTCATCGGCATAAGCCCTCCTTAAAGAATGGTTTGCGTTCACTATATACCACATTTTCTTCCATTTCAAGCACCTGAGAAAAAAAGAAATGAAAAAATACATTGGAGGGGCCGGCGGTCCGGGGGCGCCCTTTGCCGCCCGGGGAAAATCATTGGGCACGTTGACAAATTCCCCGGGCTGATCTACAATAGGGTAAAATCAGGTATGTTTGCGCGAAGGGAGGAAGGATCGTGCCGCGCACCCAGCATCAGCAGGAGCAGTTCCGGGCCGCTTATCCGGAGGAAAGCCAGCAGGAGATGGTTCCCCGCACCCAGGATGATTGGGCCGCCTATCCGGATATGGTGTATCAGGCCCGTCCGCAGCAGCTGCCTCCCCGCCCTGCGCCCCAGCGGCAGGGCGCCTGGGCCCAGGGCAGTCCTCCCCGCAAGCCGCGGAATACGGCGCTCTGGGCCTTTATTGCGCTGCTCTGCGCGGTGCTTTTATGCCTGATGGGTTATTTTGCGGTATCGCTTTATCAGGAATATCCTCTCTTTCGGCAGAAGGCCGCCATCGTGGCCCAGGATACCTTTGCCCAGGGGGTCTTGGTGGATGGGGTGCATATCGGCGGCATGACCCGGCAGCAGGCGGAGGATACCCTGAAAAGAGAAAGCGCTCAGGGGAAAAACGGGCTGCATATTACCCTGCAGGTGGACGGGCGCACCTGGATTCTGACCGAAAATGAATTGCCCTTTGAGAGGAATCTTGCCTCCGTCCTGGATACGGCCTACGCCATCGGGCGGCAGGGAACCCCCGAAACCCTGCAATCCGGCATCACGCCCTTTGAATATCGCTATCAGCATCTGTATCATACCGCCAGCACCCCGGCCTATCTGTATACCCAGGTGACCTTTGATCAGGCCAAGCTAAGGGAATTGGTGGGCATTATCGAGGGCAATATCAACCGGGAGGCCGTGGATGCCCAGGTGGCCACCTTTGATTTTGTCAATCGCCAGTTCACCTTTACCGAGGATGTGCAGGGCGCGTATCTGGATGGGGAGGCATTGTATCAGCGTCTGCTGTCTGCCCTGAATAACAAGGAGTATCAGGCGGTGATTTCTGTTGAATCCACCCCCATTCTGCCCAGGGTGACCCGGGTGGAGCTGATGAATTCCTTCTCGCTGATTTCCTCCTTTACCACTACAACCACCAGCGATGCCAGCCGCAATAACAATATCAATCTTTCCTGCCAGGCCATTAACGGCACGGCCCTTATGCCGGGGGAGAGCTTTTCCTTCAATACCGCCACCGGCCAGCGCACGGCGGAAAAGGGCTATCTGCCCGCCGCCGCCATTGCGGGGGGCACCACCGTGGATGAGGTGGGGGGCGGCGTATGCCAGACCTCGGGCACGCTCTTTAACGCGGCGGTTATGGCGGATATGACCATCCTGACCCGCTCGCCCCATGCCTGGCCCAGCAATTATGTGGATAAGGGCAGGGATGCCACCGTCAACTGGCCCAATCTGGATTTTGTCTTCCGCAATGACCGCACTACGCCCATCTTCATCGTGGCCTATTATCAGCAGCGGAAATGCACCGTGGAAATCTATGGCGCATCCCTGGGGGCGGGAATCAGCATCGATATGGCCACCAAAACCATTTCCACCACCAATCCGCCCCAGGAGCCGCTCTATGAGCAGAATCCCAGCCTGGAGCCCGGCACCATCCAGGAAAAGAAAAAGGCGCGCACGGGCTATGTGGTGGAAACCTACAAGATTTACAAAAAGAACGGCGTGGAATACAAGCGGGAATTGCTCTGTACCTCCACCTACAAAATGATTCAGCAGGTGATTGAATTCAACTGACGAAAGGGGGCGCTTTTCATGCTGAAGGGCGATCTTCGCAAACAGGCCATTTTGGATACCGCAGAAAATTTATTTTTTGAAAAGGGCTATGCCGGCACGACCATTCAGGATATTCTTACCGCCCTGGATTGCAGCAAGGGCAGCTTTTATCATCATTTTGAATCCAAGCTGCAGGTGCTTACCGAATTATGCCGCCAGCGGGCGGAATTTGGCTTTGCTCAGCTGAAGGAGCAGACCTATGATGATGGCCTGGCCTATCTCAACGGCCTGATTTATTACGCCATGCCCTTCCGCATGGGCGAGGATAAAAACCTGGCGCTGCTTTTGCCGCTGCAGGGGCTTGCGGATGGGAATGTGGTGCTGGATGCCATTCTTGAGGCCCAGAAGGGCCTTTTCTTCCCCGAAATCTGCCGGGCGCTGGAAACGCTCAGGGCCCAGGGCCAGGTGTATTTTACCCAGCCCGCTCTGCCCGAAATCCTCTGGGATACCTATACCGCCCTCTATCGCCGCCTGATGCAGGAGGCCGCCGCCATTCAGGCGGGAGGCGGCACCGCCGGGGTGATCCAACTGCTGGAGGCCGAGCGCTTCCTTTGGGAGCGGCTGCTGGATGCGCCCTTTGGCTCCATGGAATTGATCCGGGGGGATGAGGCGCTGCAGGTCATCGGCTATGCCATATCCCGCCTGCGGCGCATGGAGGGCAGGCCGGGCTGAAACGGGAAAAAGGCGCATTGCTTGAAAATATCCGATCGGAAAACGGATCGCGGAGGGAAAAGCCATGAACGAAAAATATCAGGAAAACATCGTCCCTGCCGAGCATCAGAACCCGAAAAACGTATTTCTTTATCCCGGCAAGGGCCTCCGCATTCTTTTTGCGGGCAATTCCCTGACCCGCCATGGCCTGCGGCCCGAAATTGGCTGGAACAGAATCTGCGGCATGGCGGCCTCCTGCCTGGAAAAGGATTATGTGCATCAGACCATGGATAGAATCCGCGCCATCGATCCCGATGCCTGCTTCGGCATTGCCCAGGTGGCGGAATTTGAGCGGAATTTCAGCGAAGAAACCATTTACAGGGAATATCAGGAGGCGGCGGATTTTGGCGCCGATGTGATCCTCATGTTTTTCGGGGCCAACGTGAATCTCGCCTATGATGCGGATGAAAGCCGCCGGGGCGAATTCGGCGCGGCCTATGAGCGGCTGCGCGCCCTGCTTGATTCCACCGGCAGGGCAAAGATTTTCCATAGCGCGGGCTTCTATATCCGCCCGGTGCTGGATGCGGAAAAGAAGCAAACGGCCGAAAAATACGGCGAGCCCTTTATCCTATTGGATGATATCATCGCCCGGGATGATGTGCGCGGGGAATTCAATCATCCCAATGATACGGGCATGCAGCTGCTGGCCGAGCGCTTTTTTGAGCGCATGGAGCCGACCATCCGGCAGCTTTGCAAAAAATAAGCGAAAAATGGCGGCCCGGCGGGCAAAATTTGCTTTCGCCGGGCTTTTTTTCATGATTTTTCCTTGTCTTTTGGCGGCTTTGCGGCTATAATGAAACAAGCGCCTGCAAGGGGCGCGCTTTGGGTATGAAGAAAGAGGAGGAAAGGCTATGGAAAACGAAGCTGTACGCACCAATTTTATCTGGGACGCCATAGATCAGGATTTGGAGAAGGGGCGTTGCCAGCAAGTGCACACCCGTTTTCCCCCTGAGCCCAACGGTTATCTGCATATCGGCCATTGCAAGGCGCTGGTGACGGATTTCGGCACGGCTGAAAAATACGGCGGCCTTTGCAATCTGCGCTTTGATGATACCAACCCCGCCAAGGAGGATACCGAATTTGCCGAGGGCATCAAGCGGGATATCGAATGGCTGGGCTTCCATTGGAGCGGCGGGCTTTTCTACGCCAGCGATTATTACGATCGGCTCTATGCCATCGCCGAGGATTTTATTCAGCGGGGCCTTGCCTATGTGGATGAGCTTTCCGCCGATGAAATGCGGGAATACCGGGGCACGCTGACCACCCCGGGCAAGAATTCCCCCTGGCGGGAAAGGCCCGTGGAGGAAAGCCTGGATCTTTTCCGCCGGATGAAGGCCGGAGAATTTGAAGAGGGAAAATATATCCTTCGCGCCAAGATCGATATGGCATCCCCCAATATGAATATGCGCGATCCCGCCATGTATCGCATTCTTTATAAGGAGCATTGGCGCACGGGCAAGAAATGGTGCATCTATCCCATGTATGATTTTGCCCATCCGCTCAGCGATGCCTTTGAGGGGATTACCTTCTCCCTCTGCTCCCTGGAATTTGAGGATCATCGGCCCCTGTATGATTGGTTCTGCGAGCATGCGGGCTTCCATCGGGAGGCCATGGTAAACGGCGGCGTCTATCACGGCCCCCGGCAGATCGAATTTGCCCGGCTCAATATCACCCGCACCGTCATGAGCAAGCGCCATCTGCGCCGCCTGGTGGAGGAGGGCTATGTATCCGGCTGGGATGATCCCCGGATGCCCACCCTTTCCGCCATGCGTCGGCGCGGCTATCCCGGCGCGGCCATCCGCAGCTTTGTGGAGCAGGTGGGCCTTTCCAAGGCCGATTCCACCGTGGATGTGCAGATGCTGGAGGCCTGCGTTCGGGATGAACTGGGCGATGAAGCCGCCCGGGCCATGGCGGTGCTGAATCCTTTGAAGGTGGTGCTTACCAATGTGCCCGAGGATTGGCAGGATGAACTGACCATGGAAAATCATCCCGATCATCCCGAAATGGGCGAAAGAAAGGTGACCATCAGCCGGGAAATCTGGATCGAGCAGGAGGATTTCATGGAGGAGCCGCCCAAGAAATTCTTCCGCCTCAAGCCCGAGGGCGAGGTGCGGCTGAAGGGCGCTTACATCATCCGCTGCGAGCGGGTGGTCAGGAATGAAGCGGGCGAAATCGATCATGTGGAATGCACCGTCGATCTTTCCTCCCGCAGCGGCAGCGAGGGCGCCAACCGCAAGGTAAAGGGCACCATCCATTGGGTCAATGCCCGGGATTGCGCTTCCCTTGAGGCCCGGCTCTATGATCAGCTGATGACCGAGGAATGGGATACCGCCGATGCCGCCGATAAAAAGGATGTGACCAAATTCCTCTCTCCCGATTCCCTGATCATCGCCCATGGCTATTGTGAGCATGCCCTGGCCGCCGCGCAGGTGGGGGATACCTTCCAGTTCCTGCGCAATGGCTATTTCTGCAAGGATCGGGACAGCACGGCGGATGCCCCCGTCTATAACCGGGTGGTCAGCCTCAAGAGCAGCTTCAAGGTGTGACGCCGAAAAATCGGCAGGAGATAAACGGCCCGAAGGGGCGATCATGGGGGCTTGCGGTGCATGCGCTTTGCGCTGCGGCTGCCCCGCAGAAATCTTAGGAGGTTAGTTAAATGGAAGTACGTACCCGTTTTGCGCCGTCTCCCACGGGCTTTATGCATCTGGGCGGCGTGCGCACCGCGCTGTATAATTATCTGTACGCCAAGAAAATGGGCGGGAAATTTATCCTGCGCATTGAGGATACCGATCAGGAGCGCTTTGTGGAGGGCGCTACCCAGGTGATTTACGATACCCTCAAGGGCTGCGGCATGGATTGGGATGAGGGCCCCGATGTGGGCGGCGAATACGGCCCCTATGTGCAGTCGGAGCGCAAGGAACTGTATCTGCCCTATGCCCAGCAGCTGGTGGAAAAGGGCGCGGCGTATTATTGCTTCTGCACCAAGGAAGAGGTGGAGGAGCGCCGGGCCGCCGCCGAGGCAAGGGGCGAGGTATTCAAATACGATAAGCATTGCCTGCAGCTTTCCCGGGAGGAGGTGCAGGCGAAGCTGGATGCGGGCCTGCCCTATGTAATCCGCCTCAATTGCCCCACCGAGGGGGAATCCACCTATGATGATGTGGTGTTCGGCCATATTTCCTTCCCCAATGATACGCTGGATGATATGGTGCTGATCAAGGCGGATGGCATGCCCACCTATAATTTCGCCAATGTGATTGACGATCATCTCATGGGCATTACCCATGTCATGCGCGGCATGGAGTATCTCTCCTCCACCCCCAAATATAATCTGCTCTACAATGCCTTTGGCTGGGAAATCCCCCAGTATGTGCATCTGACCACCGTCATGCGCGATGCCCAGCATAAGCTCTCCAAGCGGGATGGCGATGCCTACTACAGCGATTTCATTGAGAAGGGGTATCTGAAGGAGGCGCTGATCAATTATCTGGCGCTGGTGGGCTGGAATCCTGGGGATGACCGGGAATTCTTCACCATGGATGAATTGGTGGAGGCCTTTGATATTCATCGGCTGAATAATTCCCCCGGCATCTTTGATGTGACCAAGCTGACCTGGATGAACGCCCAGTATATTTCCCGGATGGATTTTGAGGAATACCTGAAAATGGCCACGCCCTGGTTTGATCGGGTGCTGGCGGGGAAAAATATCGATTATCGCCGCCTGGCGGAATTGATGCAGGGCCGCACCGAGGTCTTTAACCGCATCCCCGATATGGTTTCCTTCCTGGCGGAAATGCCGGAATATGATAACGCCCTGTATTGCCATAAGAAAATGAAATGCGATGAGGCGGTGGCCCGGGAAAATATCACGCTGATGCTGCCGGTGCTGGAGGGCATCCAGGATTGGACGGAGCAGAACCTGCATGATACCGTCATGGCCGCCATCGCCGAAGCGGGCAAAAAGAACGGCGCGGTGCTTTGGCCCCTGCGCATTGCCATTTCGGGCCTGGCCAATACCCCCGGCGGCGCTTTTGAAATCGCCTATCTGCTGGGCCGGGATGAAACCCTGCGCCGCCTGAAGGCCGCCCTGAATCACCTGGGTTAAGGCTTGCATTTTTTCGAAATTCAGGCTATAATATCCTTAGATTTATATGGAGGTGCTTTTCGATGAAATCGATTCCCATTAAGCTGAGCTTTGCCGAAGAAGTCAAGACCTTTGTCAATACCGTCAATCGCTATCCCTATGAGGTGGATCTGCGCGCCGGTCGCCATGTGGTGGATGCCAAGTCCATCCTGGGCATCTTCTCCCTGGATCTTTCCAAGCCCATCACCCTGGATGTCTATAACGATGACTGCGAGGATCTGATCGCCGATATCCAGCAGTTTACCATCTGAAAACGATCTGCATAGGATATGAAATATTGCGGGGGAACCATTCTTTGCTGCAAAAGGATGGTTTCCCCGCGTATTTTTTTCCTTCCCCGCGGCTTTGGAGGGCGCTTTTGCCGTGAGCAGCATCCTTTTGCAAAAAGCATGTGCGTCTGCTCGGGGGCATGATCCTCCTTTCTCCTGCATAGGATAGGCCGGGGTGAAAAGGATATGCGTGGACGAAATCTTTTGCCGCCGGAGATCCGGGGCGATGCGCCGCGGATGATTCTTTCCGGGCAGGAGGAATTATTGCTGGAGCAGCATGGCGGCCTTTTTTCTTATGAGAGCAAATGCATTCGCATCCGCACCAGGGCGGGGCTGCTGACGGTGACGGGGGAAAACCTGGTGATTGAATATTTCGGGGTGCAGGATCTGATGATCCGGGGGAAGATTCGTTCCCTGAGCCTGGATGAGGCGCTGCCATGAGAGGGCGGCTGCTGGTGCGCTTTCGGGTGGAGGGGCTGGGGGCGGAAAGGCTGATCAATGCCGCCCGGCAGCAGGGGCTGACCCTTGACCGGGCGGAGCGGGGGCAGGGACGGGAAATGCTGCTGCAATGCTCCTTCCGCGCCTATCCCGCCTTTTGCGAATTGGCCCGGGAGAAGGGCTTTTCCGTGGGGGAGGCAGAGCCGTTGGGCCTCTATCGCCTGCTTCGGCGGCTGCTTTTCCGCCGGGGCGCGCTGCTGGGCGCGGCGCTGTGCCTGATGCTGCTGGGCTATACCATGGGCTTTGTCTGGCAGGTACGGATAGAAAATGCCGGCGCGTATGCCGGGGAGGTGCGTCTCTTTCTCCGGGAAATGGGCGTGCATGCCGGGATGCGGCGGGCGGATATTGATCCTTCGCTGCTCCGGGAAAAGCTGGAATGGCGCCTGCCCCAGGTAAAATGGGTGCGGGTGGAATTCCGGGGCGTTTTTCTGGTGGTGCGGCTGGAGGAGGGAACGCCGCTGCCCGAGGCGGAAAGCGCGGGCACGCCGGGAAATGTGGTGGCGGAGGCGGATGGCATCCTGACCCGGCTCACCGTCTTTGCGGGCACGGCCGAGGCCAAGGCCGGGGATTTTGTCCGGGCGGGCCAGATTCTCATCCGGGGAGAGGAACGGGGGAAGGACGGGCAGATGATCCCAGTCAAGGCCCGGGGCCAGGCCATTGGCCGCAGCTGGGTGCTTGCCCGGGTGCAATTGCCATGCCAGGAAATTCGCTCTCTGCCCACCGGGAGGGAAACGGAGCGGCGGGTAATCCTGTCGCCGTTTTTCGCCCTGTCTTCTTCGCCGGAGCCCGCCTATCTGACTGCGGATCGGGAGATCACGGAAACGGCGCTGGGGGGCGCATGGCTGCCCATCTGGCTGAAAAGGGAAAGATACCGGGAGCTATCCCTGGAAAATGCCCCTCGGGAAATGGAGGAGGTAAAGCAGGAGGGGGCCAGGGCCGCCCTGCGCATGCTGAATCAGCGCTTGAATCCGAATGAAATAGTTGACAAATGGGTAGATTTCAGTATGATAGAAGGGGATACTATTTTGGTGACGGCCACGGCGGAAATTTCCCGGGATATTGGCCGCTATCAGAAAAACTAAAGGAGATGCACAGATTTTTGCAATTGACGCTTGAGCATATGGAATTGTACATGAGCCTCTTTGGGCTCAATGACCGGAATATGGCGGCCCTGGAGCAGGAATTGGATGTATCCGTTTCCCTTCGGGAAAAGGAATTAATGGTGCAGGGGGATAAGAGCCAGACGGCCCTGGCCGAGCAGGTGATTCAAAAGCTGCTTGAAATGCTGCGCCGGGGAGAAATGATCGATGCCTCCCGCATTCGCTATGCCGTGGCCCTGGCCCGGGAGGGGCGGCTGGAGGAAATATCCGAGATTCTTTCGGATGTGGTGGCCATCACCCATCGCGGACGGCGGATTCAGTGCAAAACCCTGGGGCAGAAGGAATATGTATCCGCTGTCCGGGAGGGGGAATTGACGCTGGCCGTGGGCCCTGCCGGTACGGGCAAAACGTATCTGGCCATGGCCATGGCGGTGGTGGCGCTGAAAAATAAGGAAGTGGAAAGAATCGTGCTGACCCGGCCTGCGGTGGAGGCCGGGGAGCGGCTGGGCTTTCTGCCCGGGGATATGACCCAGAAGGTGGATCCCTATCTCCGCCCGCTGTATGACGCGCTGTATGAAATGATGGGCGTGGAAAGCTATCAGCGCCTGGTCGAGCGGGGCACGCTGGAGGTGGCCCCTCTGGCCTTCATGCGCGGGCGCACCCTGGCGGATGCCTTTGTGATCCTGGATGAGGCCCAGAATACCACCACCGAGCAGATGAAAATGTTCCTGACCCGCCTGGGCGCGGGCTCCCGGTGCATTGTCACGGGGGATGTTTCCCAGATCGATTTGCCCAAGGGCAAAAAGAGCGGCCTGATTGAGGCCATGGAGGTGCTGCGGAATGTGCCCGGCATTTCCATTGTGGAATTGACAGCCAAGGATGTGGTGCGCCACGAATTGGTGCAGAAGATCGTTCGTGCCTACGAAAGCTATGAAGCGAAGGAAGGGAAAGAGGCATGACCAACGAAGATGGAAAAAAGAAAAGCGGAAACAAGGGGCGCTTCCGGGCGTTTCTGCGTTCGCCCGCTGCATTGCGCCTGATGATCTGCGTGCTGGGCATTGCGGTGCTGGTGGCGCTGTTTGAGGCCGCTATCGTGCCTGTGCGCTACGATCTGCGGGTGGGAATGGTGCCCAATTATACCATCGCCGCCACCAAGGATGTGGTGGATGAGGTCAGCACCGGGAAAAACCGGGAGGAGGCCGCCCGGCAGGTTACGCCGACCTATCGCTATCAGGAGGGCGTTACGGAAAACGTGCTGACGACCTTTGACCGGATCTTTGCCCAGCTGCGCGCCGTGCGGCAGTATGGCGATACGCTGCCCAATCCCTCGGCCAACCGGGTGTATACCAAGGATGAACTTGCCTATGCCCAGGAGATGCTGACGCTGATCAGCCTTCGGGATTACCAGCTTTCCACCCTGCTGCGCGCCAGCCAGGAGGAACTGGAGGAGGCGTATTCCCTTTTGTATGCGGCCCTGCAGAGCATTATGCAGGGGCATGTGACGGAGGGGCAGGAAAGCACAGCCATCGCCAGCATTCGCCAGATCGTCAATTATCGCATCTCCATCCCGCTGGGGCAGAATATTGTGCCTGCGCTGCTGAGCGCCTGCGTACAGCCCAATATGCTCATCGATCAGGAGGCCACCGAGGCCGCCCGGGAGGAGGCGCGCCAGGCGGTGGAGCCGGTGATCTATAAGCAGGGGCAGAATATCGTGGTGCGCGGCGAGGGCCGCGTGACCGCCGGGCAATTGCAGATGCTTTCCACCCTGGGCCTGCTTAGCAACAGCGGCGTCGATCTGTTTATGTATCTGGGCGCCGCCGCGCTGGTGATCCTGGTTATCGGCGGGCTGATGCTTTTGATCCGGGGCGGAAATGAGAGGCTATTTGGCGATGCCGCCCATCTGCTTCTTTTCTTCGTGATTCTGATTGTTACCCTGGGCCTTTGCATTCTGAGCCGCCTGATCAATGCCTATCTGGCCCCGGTGCTGCTCTGCGGCATGCTGGTGACGGCGCTGCTGGGCGGGCGGCCCGGGCTGCTCTGCAATGCGGCCATGACGCTGCTGGTGGCCTTCCTGGCCGCAGGCGGCAGCGAGGAATACACCGAAAAAATGGTGCTGATGATCTGCACCGGCATCATTTCCGGCTCCTGCGCCTCTCTGGTCATCAGCCAGCGGATCAGCGGCAACCGCCTGCGGGTGCTGATTGCCGGGCTGATTGCCTGCGCCATGGATTTTGCGACGATTTTTTCCATCGGCCTGATGACCGCAAACGATCTGAGCGGCTCGGTGACTGCGGCGCTGTATAAGGCGGGCGGCACGCTGCTTTCCACGCTTCTGTGCATTGGGCTGCAGCCGCTACTGGAAATGGCCTTCAATCTGGCCACGCCCATGAAGCTGATGGAATTATCCAATCCCAATCAGCCGCTGCTGCGCCGGCTGCTGCTGGAGGCGCCGGGCACCTATCATCATTCCACCATCGTGGCCAATCTGGCGGAGGCCGCCGCCGAGGCCGTGGGGGCCAATCCCCTGCTTGCCCGGGTGGGCGGGTATTATCATGATGTGGGCAAGCTCAAATGCCCGCTCTATTTCGGCGAAAATCAGCTGGGCGGGCGGAATGTTCACGATCATACCGATCCCAAGGTTTCCGCCGCTATCGTAACCGCCCATACCCGGGATGGCGTGAATATTGCCCGCTCCTATCATCTGCCCCAGGAGGTGCTGGATATTATCGCCGGGCATCATGGGGATACCGCGGTGATGTATTTCTATCATAAGGCCCTGCAGCAGGCCAACGGCAAGCCGGTGAATATGGATTCCTTCCGCTATGATTCCAAGCCGCCCTCCACCAAGGAGGGGGCCATCGTCATGATGTGCGATACCATCGAGGCCGCCGTGCGCACGATGAAAAATCCCACCCCGGAAAGCATTGAGGAATTTATCGTCAAGCTGGTGCGGGGCAAACTGGAGGATGGTCAGCTTTCGGATACCCCCCTGACCCTGCGGGATATCGATAAAATCTGCTCCGCCGCCACCACCGTGCTGGTGGGCGTTTTCCATGAGCGGATCGAGTATCCCGATATGAATGAAAATCAGCTGCGCCATGGCCGCGCCGCCCAGAGCGAGAAGGAAATCAAGCCGGAGGATATGGGCGGGGCCAGCCTGGCGGAAACCCAGATCGATGCCCCCGCCGCTGGGCTGGAGGAAATGCCGCTGCTTGATCCCGAAACGCTGGAGCCGGTACCGGCGGTGATCCCGGAAATTCAGCCGGAGATCGTGGCCGTGGCCCCGCCGCCCGTGATTAAGCCCGTTTCCGTGGATGAATTGGTGGTGATGGCTCCGCTGCCCACCAAGGAGGAGGAAGCGGCCCTTATGCAGGCGGAAGATATGCTTGAGCCGGCGGAAGAAACGGAAAGCAGGGAAGAAATGCCGGAAAAGGAGGAGGGCGAGGCATGATACGCCTGGAAATTGAATGGGAGCTGCCGCAGCTTCCGGGGGCCCAGGAGGATCTTGACCGCACGGCGGAGGAATGCATCCGCGCCGAGAGCCTTAAGGCCCCGGTCTACGCCCATCTTCGCATCACCGGCAATGAAGAAATCCGCCGGATCAATCGGGAGTATCGGGGGGTGGATCGGGCCACCGATGTGCTTTCCTTTCCCTCCACCGATTGTACCCCGGCAAAAACACTGGGCAAATGCGAAAAAAAGCTGCTGCGGGAGCGGGATGAAACGGGCCTCTGCTTTCTGGGGGATATCATCATTTCCCTGCCCCGGGCAAAGGAGCAGGCGGAGGAATACGGCCATAGCCTGAAGCGGGAGCTTTCCTATCTCACCGCCCATGCCCTCTTCCATCTGATGGGCTATGATCATATGGAGGAGGAAGACCGAAGGAGGATGCGCGCCATGGAAGAAAAGGCATTGGGGCTGGCTGGGGCCGCCCGGGTTACGGATGAGGAACTGATCGAAATGGCCCGGGCAGCCATGCAGTTTTCCTATTCTCCCTATTCCCATTTCAAGGTGGGGGCGGCGCTGCTTTGCCGGGATGGCAGGGTCTATACCGGCTGCAATATTGAAAACGGCTCCTATGGCGCCACCAACTGCGCCGAGCGCACGGCGCTTTTCAAGGCGGTCAGCGAGGGTGCAAGGGATTTTATCGCCCTGGCTGTAACGGCGGAAAAATCTGCGCCCTGGCCCTGCGGCATCTGCCGCCAGGCGCTGAATGAATTTGCCCCCGAGCTGAGAATTATCGTGGCCTGGGGCGATCAGCGGGAGGAGGCCTGCCTTTCGGCGCTTTTGCCCCATGGCTTTGGCCCCCGGAATGGCACGCTGGAATTTCTGGGCAAGGAATAAAAAAGCCGCCGGTATTTTATCCGGCAGCACTGGAAAATAAAAAGAGCGGCTTCGGCTGCTTTTTTTATTGCGCGGCTACAGGCTCAGCGCCAGCATGCTGGCGGCAGCCATGAGCATGCCGATGATCTGATGGCGGGAGAGCTGCTCCTTAAAAAGAATGCAGGAATACAGAATGGAAAGCACCAGCACGCCGCCGTTATTGACGGTGTAGAGAATGGTGGCATCCACCTGATTGAGTATATACAGCAGCATATGGCAGGCCAGCGTGGCCGAGGCGCAGCAGATGATCAGATCGATCAGCGCCCGGGGCGGAATCCGGAAGCTGCGGAGCAGCGCCCTGGGCTTTTTTGCCCCCAGCAGAAGCAGATACAGGCCCGCCATGCCCAGGAAGGTCAGCATGATCATTTCATTGCGCTCCGCGCCGTTCAGCCGGGTCTGCTGCAGATTCATCAGCACGGAATAGATGCCGTTGGAAAAGAAAAGCGCAAGGCACCAGAGAATATATTTAAGGGAGCTGCCCCGGAGGGAAAGTCCCTTTAGATTCATGACCACAAAGGAGGCGAGCATCACCAGAATGGCAAGAAAATGGAGGAGGCTCAGGGAATCGCCCAGAAAGAGGATGTTAAAAACCATGGGCACCACAATGCCGCCAAAGAGCGCGGAAATCATCTGGAAGGAATAGGAGCCCGTGCGCCCGGCCTGGATCATGGAGGTATTGTAAATCAGCAGCACGGCTGCATTGATCAGCCCGAAAATGACCGTTTGCGGGGACGCAGAAAAACGCCCACCTGCAAGGGCCAGGGTGGCAAGGCCGATGAAGAGGCCGTAGCTGATGGAAAAAACGCCGCTGGTCAGGGAGGAATCCTCGCATTGATAGCGGGCGGAAAATAATTTGCAGAAGAGCGATTGCCAGGAATAGAGAACCACCATAAGGAAAGTAAGCAGAATAACCATCATTTTTTCCCCTCGTATGAAAGTATCCCTTCCATTATAGCGCGGGGAGGCGCATTGTCAACCGGGAAAATTTCAAAAAGCGGATGAAATTCGCCCGGGAATATGCTATAATGCTTTTGCTGCAGCATTCCGGAAATGATAATGACTGCAGGATGAGGAGGAAGAGAAAATGCCCAAGGAAAAGGAATTCCATTCCGGCTTTGCCACCATTGTGGGCCGCCCCAATGTGGGAAAATCCACGCTGCTCAATACCCTGGTAGGGGAAAAGGTGGCCATTGTGTCCAGCCGCCCCCAGACCACCCGCAATCGCGTCATGGGCGTGATGGGCGGTCAAAGCAGCCAGATCGTTTTTGTGGATACCCCCGGCATTCATCGCCCCCGCACCAAGCTGGGCGAATTTATGGTCAAATCCATTGAAGAGGCCATGGAGGGGATTGACGCCCTGCTGGTGCTGGTGGATGTGACGGCCATCGGCCCCCATGACCGCGCCATCGTGGAGGAAATGAGCCATAAAAAGGTGTACAAGGTGCTGGTGCTTAACAAGATCGATATGAAAGCGCCCCAGGATCTGCTTTCCATCATCGATTCCTTCAAAAATTCCGGCTATGATGCCATTCTGCCCGTCAGCGCCCGTACAGGCGATGGGGTGGAGGAACTGAAAAAGCAGCTGACGGCCCATCTGCCCATCGGGCCGCAGTATTTCCCGGATGATATGCTCACCGATCAGCCGGAAAGGGATATCTGCGCCGAACTGATCCGCGAAAAGGCGCTTAGGAATCTGCGGGATGAGGTGCCCCATGGGGTGGGCGTGGAAATGATGGCCATGAAAAAGGAAAATGATCATTTCATGGAGATCGATGCCACCATCTATTGCGAGCGTGATTCCCACAAGGGCATCATCATCGGCAAAAAGGGCGCCATGCTGCAGAAAATCGGCGCAGAGGCCCGGGCCGATATTGAAAAGCTGCTGGGCATGCATGTGAATCTGCAGCTGTGGGTCAAGGTTCGTCCCGGCTGGCGGGATTCCGTAGAGGATTTAAAGACCCTGGGCTATACCCAGAACTAAAGGAAGCGCAGGCGGCAGCGCCGGGAGAGCATTTTTCCCCGGAGGGCCCCGGCTTTCGCCTTTTGCAGCAAAGACTATACAAAAAACCGCTTTCAGAAGCCATTCCGGAAGCGGTTTTTATATGCCGGACGATCCGTCAGTCCAGGATCAGATCCATGCCGTTGGGGGTCATGGTATATTTGCTGTCGGCGGTGCCCTCGCCCTGCTGGCCGAATTTGCTGATGCCGGCGGAAAGCACGGTGCCGTCACTGGTCATGGCGATGACAAAGAGACTGCCGCCCATTACCATCACCACATCGCTGTCCCAGCATTTGCCGGGCAGCACGCCCTCGGTGGAGGAGGAGCGGAAGCCCTGGCCCAATTGGCCATAGCTGTTATTGCCCCAGGACCAGAGGGAGCCATCCGAAAGAATGGCGTAGGTCTGGCTGGAATAGGCGGCCACATAGGTAACCGGCAGGGAAAGGGGCACGGCGGCGGGGGTTTTTACCGTTTTGCCCCTGGTATCATAGCCCAGCTGCTGCATATCGTTTTTGCCCCAGGTCCATAAAACGCCCTGGGTATCCAATAGCACCACGCTTGCGCCGCAGGCATCGATATAGGCGATATCAATATCGCCGGTATCAATCCGGACGGGGCTGGTCTGATTCTTGGTGGTGTTGGGCAGCAGGGTATTATATTCGTTATCGCCCCAGCCCCAAAGCTGGCCATCGGCGTCCAGCGCCAGGGAGAATTTGCCGCCGCAGGCGATCTGCACGATATTGGAAAGGGGCAGCTTGGCGGGGGTCTTGGTCTTTTTCGTGGTGCCGTTGCCCACCTGACCCTGGCTGTTGCGGCCCCAGGCATAGACCTCGCCATTTTCGGTGAGCATCAGCGCATGGCCAAAGCCGGTGGCCAGGGCGGCGGGCTTTTCGGGCAGGGCGGTGGGCACATGGGTGGAATAGGTGCCCTCCGCCACGGTCAGGGGCAGATAGGAATTATTGCCCACGCCGTATACGCTGCCATCCTCCATCCAGAGGAAGCTGTAATCCGAGGCGGGGATAATATCCTTGAGCAGAGTAATATCGATATTCTGATTCTTGGTTTTGAATTCGCTGATCTGGAAGCTCTGCTTCTGATTGCCCTTGCCCAGCTGGCCAAACTGATTATCACCCCAGAGATGCAGCACGCCCTCCGAATCCCGGGCGTAAACGAAGCTGCCGCCCACGGCCAGAATCACATTCCGCCCATCCCCGCAGTCATAGACGGTGGCAGAGGCAGAGGAGCAGAGGAGACAGAGCAGCAGGGAAACAGCCAGAATTTTTTTCAGCATCCGCGTATATCCTCCTTATGAATCCGGCGGCAGGCGAGAAAGGCCATGCCGGAAAGCGCCAGCAGCATCACGGCGTAGATGAGCAGCTTGGGCAGATTGGTTTTATCCAGGGCAAAGATCGTGCCGATGCAGAGGAGAATGCCCAGCAGCATCAGCGTTATTTCCATTGCCAGCGCCTTTTTGCTCAGCCCGGCCCTGCTCCCCTTTATCAGAGGAATCAGCAGCGAAGCAAACAGCATCACCGCCAGGCCGATCTGGGTCACCCGGGCAAAAATGAAAATGTAGAGTACATCATCCCAGCGCAGGCATTCGGGGATGATCTGAGTGGCGGCAAACAGCACGGCGGCATAGAGGGAAAGGGTGCCGGGCTTTTTGACGCCCTTTTGCAGCCGCAGCAGCGCAAGCAGCACCGCGGCGCCCAGCACGGCCTCGATATTATTGACGGCCAGGAACCAATCGCCCCATTCATTTTCCCGGGCCAGCGGCGCAAAGCAGAGGGCGGGCTCCATCAGCAGATCGCCGTTTCCGTGGCCGCCCAGATGCTCGCACGCCCGCATGAGGATAAAATAAGCAATGGCGAAAAGCACGGCGTGATCCAGATACAGGGCGGCCCTTTTGCCGGTCAGGCGGCCCAGAATGAGGGCGGATAGGGTAAGCCCCAGGATGACACCCACGATGCTGACGCTGCCGGCGCCGGTATCAAAGAAGGGCGCAAGGCCCAGAAATTCGCCCATATCGCCGTAAAAGAGCGTATCCATCCGCACCAGGACATAGACCGCCCGACCCAATAGCAGTCCCAGCGCCCCGGAAAAAAGGGCATAGAGCGCCGCTGCCGGGCGGGAAATGCGCTTGCCCGCCCGGAAAATGGATAGACAGGATAGGAGAAGATAAAACCCGATGCCCATCAGGGCGTAGACCGTAATATCCATCCCCAGGATGGAAATGGTCAGCAGCTGATCCGTCATATCAGTTCACCAGCGTTGCAAAATAAATCATATCCCCCAGGAAACGCTCGATTTCCGGGCAATTGACCTTGACATAATTCAGATTGCCCGTTTTCTTGTTCATTTCCTTAAAGACCAGGGTGGAACTGTTGCCGCCATCCAGATTATAGGCCAGCACGCAGCCGTTTTCGCTCAGCTCCTTGCCCACGGTTTCGCAGAGGGTGGCAAATTCCAGAATGGTCATGCCCTTGTTATTCTTGGTCTGGCTGCCGTTGCAGGTGATCAGCAGGTATTCCAGCGGGCCCAGCTGGGCAATGGCGGAGCGCTGCGTGCCTTTATGGGAGCCGACGGAATTATTCTGATAATCCTCGTCAATGGTCTTTTCGCCGTTTTCTACCAGCACGGGGCCAAAGCAGAAAACCTGATAGAGGCTTTCCTGATTTTCATTGTAATAGGCCTCGTAATCCTCCTTGGTGCAGGCGGGCAGATAGGAAAAATCGCCGTTCCTATCGATGATCAGCAGATCGGAAAGCCCGGCGGCAATATTGCGCACCTGCTTGCCCTGGCGCAGCACCACCTTGACCATATCGGTCTTGGTATAGAAATCGCCGTTCATGGCCACCACGGCGTTGACCGCCTTGGCCACATACCGGCCCCGGAAATTGGCCTCGGAGGCGGTGCGCACAAAGCCGGCACTGGCAGAATTGACCACGGCGGCCGGGGCGGTGCGCAGCTGGGAGGGATGGCTGATTTTAACGTGGGCGTAGACATAATCCGTATCCGCATAGCGCCCCTCGCCGATCTTTACGGTGATGGATTCATCCGCATATTCGGTGGCGGAAAGATAATTTTCATCCTTGGGCGCAGGGCCGGGGGATACCCGATCCATGGGCAGGGGGGCAAGGGTATCGGCCATGGCGGGGATGGAAAGCAGCATGAGGGCCATGAGGCAGGCAAGCATCCTTTTGACGGACATTTTTTCATTCACTCCTTTGATACGGCATTCCGGGAAGAACATCAGATTTTTCCAGATCATCATATCATAGATGGGCGGAAAAAGCAAGCAGCGCCGGGCTTTGCGGCAGAAGCCTGTCTATGTGCTGCCGTCATTCTGCCCTATGCCTTGCAGCCGGAGGGAAATGCCGGGGCCCGGGAGGCCATGGCGGAAATTGCCCTGGAAAACAGGGGCGCAGAAAGGCATTTGCCCTGGCAGAAGCGGGCGATTATCTATGGCCTTTCCGTGCTGGTTTTTCCCATCCGGTATCTTTTGTAAATACGAAAAAACGCCCCGGAATCCCCGGCAGATCCTGCTGCCTTCGGGAAATCCGGGGCTTTTTTGATGTCCGCTTTACCGGCAATGCTCCCGCATGGAAAGGAAGGTCTGGCGGATTCGCGCCGTCAGCTTTTCCGCCGTCTGGCTGTCGCAGCCCTGGGCGGAAAGATCGGAAATATCCATGGGATCGCCGACATAGACATGGGTGCAGCGGAAGGGGCGCAATTTGCCCGCAATATACACGGGCAGGAGCGGCACATTGGCCCGCAGCGCCAGCACGGCGGTGCCGGTTTCCACCTCGCTCATCAGCTCGGGCAGATGGCGGGTGCCCTCGGGGAAGATGCCCAGGACCCGGTTTTCCCGCAGGGCACGGCTGCACTGGCGCATGGCGGCCAGATCGGAATTGTGCCGGTCAATGGTGATCATGTGCAGTTTTCCCACCACCCAGGCCAGCAGCTTGTTTTTCGTCAGCTCCTTTTTGCCCACAAAGCGGATCTCATAATCCCTGCAGGGCACGGCCAGCACGATGGGATCCAGGGCGCTTTTATGATTGGCGATCATGATATAGGGGGCGCGGAGCGACAGCTTTTCCGTCTGATGATAACGGATGAAATAAACGGTATGGAACAGAATCCACGCCAGCACCCGGGCGATGGAGTATACGGGGGTGCGTTCCTTTTTTTCGGGTGTACTGCTTTTTTCAGCGTCCATATTTTTCCTCCACAAGGGCAAGAATGGCGTTTACCGTTTCCTCAAAATTCAGATCGGAGGAATCCAGCAGGATGGCGTCCTCCGCCTGCCTGAGGGGGGTCAGCTTACGGTGCATATCCTGATAATCCCGGGTGTTTACCTCGCTGAGAATGGCCTCAAAGGGCGTTTCATCCCCCTTTTGCCGCAATTGCTCCATGCGGCGTTTCGCCCGGGTCTCGGGGGAGGCGGTCAGATAAATCTTGACCGTGGCGTTTGGAAGCACCACCGTGCCGATATCCCGGCCATCCAGCAGCATGGGCTGCTCCCGGGCCATTTCCTGCTGGCGTCTGACCAGCATGCTGCGCACCGCCGGATACCGGGAAACGGCAGAGGCTGCGCTGCCCGCCTGCTGGGTGCGGATCTGATCGCTTACATCCTCGCCGTTGAGCAGCGTAAGCTGCCTGCCCTGTTCATAGCGGATATCCACCTGCGCGTCGCCTTTTTCGCAAAGGGCGGCCACCGCCTCCTCCTTCATGGGATCGATCCCCGCCCGGGCTGCGGCCAGGCCCACCGCCCGATACATGGCCCCGGTATCCAGATGCAGAATACCCAGGCGACGGGCAACCTCATCCGAAATGGTGGATTTGCCCGCGCCTACGGGCCCATCGATGGCAATTGTCAGCGGCATATCTTTCTTCCTCTTTTCCGTTGATTTTATGGCGTCAGAGAATATAGCGGCGCATATCCATTTCCTTGGCGGCCTTGAGATGCTCCTTCACATACTGGGCAGAGATGGAAAGATAGACATCGGGCATGCTATCGCCCCCGGCGTTAAAGGATACATCCTCAAGCAGCTCCTCAAATACCGCATGCAGCCGCCGCGCGCCGATATCCTCCCGGGTTTCATTGGTCAGCATGGCGATGCGGGCGATCTCATTGAGGGCATCCTCTTCAAAGGTCAAATGCACCTTATCTACTTCCAGCAGCGCCGCATACTGGCGGGTGATGGCGTTATCGGTCTTGGTCAGGATGGAAACGAAATCCTCCTGGGTCAGGCTCTTGAGATTGACATGCACGGGGAAGCGGCCCTGCAATTCGGGAATCAGATCGGTGACCTTGGCCACATGGAAGGCGCCCGCGCCGATAAAGAGCATGAAATCCGTGCGCACGGGGCCGTATTTGGTATTGACGGTGGAGCCCTCCACGATGGGCAGAATATCCCGCTGCACGCCCTCCCGGCTTACATCCGGGCCATGGCCCGCGCCGCCCCGGCCGGCGATCTTATCAATTTCATCCAGGAAAACGATGCCGCTCTGCTCGCAGCGCTGCAGCGCCTCCTCCTTGACGGCATCCTCGTCAATGAGCTTTTCGGCCTCCTCCTCAATCAGGATTTTCCGGGCCTCCTTGACCTTCACATGCCGCATTTTTGTCCGCTTGGGCATCATGCCGCCCATCATATCGCCCAGGCTGATGGATGCGCCGCCCACCTCCAATTGGGGCGCGCTTTCCTCTACCTCGATTTCCAGCTCTCTTTCTTCCAGTTCGCCCCGGCGCAATTGATCCCGGATTTCATCCCGCCTGCGGCTGATTTCGCTCTTTTCGGCCTCGCTGGGCTCGGGCTCGTTTTTCGTGCGGCCCAGCAGGAAATCCAGGGGATTATTGTTGTTGCCCGCGCCCTTTTTGGGGGGCTGCACCAGCAGCGTCACCAGCCGATCCTCGGCCAGCACCTGGGCCCGGGTCTTCACCCGGTTTTCATGCTCCTCCTTCACCATCCGCACGGCGTTTTCCATCAGATCCCGGATGATGGATTCCACATCCCGGCCCACATAGCCCACCTCGGTGAATTTGGTGGCCTCTACCTTAATGAAGGGGGCATCCACCAGCTTGGCCAGGCGGCGGGCAATTTCCGTCTTGCCCACGCCGGTGGGGCCGATCATGAGAATGTTTTTGGGGAAAATTTCCTCCCGCATTTCCTCGGGCAGCTGCGCCCGGCGATAGCGATTGCGCAGGGCAATGGCCACGGCGCGCTTGGCCTCATCCTGGCCGATGATATAGCGATCCAATTCCCGGACGACCTCCCGGGGGGTCAGCTCCTTCTGCCGATGGGCGTTTGCAATGGAAAGCTCGCTCATGGCTTACACCTCCTCCACGATGATGTTATCATTGGTGTATACGCAGATGGAGGCGGCCACATGCAGCGCCTTTTCTGCAATTTCACGGGCGGAAAGATCGGTATTCTGGATCAGCGCCCGGGCAGCCGCCAGGGCGTAATTGCCGCCCGAGCCGATGGCCACCACGCCGTCATCCGAATCCATGACCTCGCCCGTACCGGAAAGCACCAGCATGCCCTCCTTATTGGCCACGATCATCATGGCCTCCAATTGGCGCAGGCCCTTATCGCTGCGCCAATCCTGGGCCAGCATCACGGCCGCCCGCTCCAGATTGCCGCCGCACTGGGTCAGCTTATCCTCAAATCTCTCCGCCAGGGTAAAGGCATCGGCTACTGAGCCGGCAAAGCCGGTTACCACGGTATCATTGTAGATCCTGCGCACCTTCTTGGCCGTGCCCTTGAAAATGGTATGCTCGCCCATGGTTACCTGGCCATCGCCCGCAATGGCGATTTTTCCATCCCGGCATACGCCGCAGATGGTGGTTCCTTTAATGGTCATGGCAGCTCCTCCGTTCACTTTTTCATTGTGTAGTATACAGGCTGGATGGGATCAGAATCGCGGATAAATATGGCAGCAGTATGGCAAAATTATTCCTCCAGCAGCAGCGCGTCCATGCCGGGGATCGTAAGGGCCTTTCCTGCCATCCTGCAGGCAATGGGCGCTTTCGTCCAGTTGATCAGGATCTGGGCGATGCCGCCATCCCGGGCCTGCCAGCGGCTGGTCAGCACGCAGGGGGCCTGCAGGGGCGGGCGATTGCCCTTGAGGGCAAAGGCATGCCGGGGAATATCCTCCAGCGCATGGGGCCGGAGCATCCGCCCGCCAAAGAGATATTTTTTCCCCTTCCCGTTGCGCAGGGCGGCAAAATGCCGCAGCAGGGTCATCGTCTGCTCTTCATCCGGAAGGATGTCAAATTGCCGGTCGCCCCAGGCCTGGGTGATGCGCCCGTCATCGGTGATGATCAGGGTCAGCAGATCTCCGGCAGCAAAGGAATAGGCCAAACGATAGCAGAGGCTCTGGGGATCGGGCGCAAAGGTGGAGGAAAAACAGACCTGATTGCCCATGAAATTGCTCAGATATTCATGATAGAGATAGGCGAAGATGGGAATGGGCGTGCCGTTTATCCAGCCCAGGTTGAAGCGGTTATCGCTGAGCAGAAGATAGGGCAGATAGGGCTCGCCCGCCGCCGATTCGCAGCCAAAGAGCATATGCGGCGCGGTTTCATGGGCCTTTTTTAAAAGCGCGCGCATGGAGGCGGTCATCCAGGGCCCGGGGGTGGGGGTATGGCCATGCCGGCGGCTGTAGCAGAAATAGGGATTCCCGCCGTGATTCTGATCCAGTATCTGGGCGTAATCAATGCCCGCCGCCGCCATGGAGGCGATTTCCCCCGTGACGATTTTTTCCGTATCCTCGCCCATGGGGCAAAGATCATAGCCCCGGCGCTGGCCGGTGCAGATATGGCTGTGCAGAAGCTCCTGCCGGGGGGAGAGGCAGAAGCTGCGGGCATAGCCCTTTTCCCGGATGAGCTTTTCGCAGTTATAGGAGGCAATCAGATTGCTCTGCTCGGTAAAGCCGATGCCGCTGAGATAAACGCCCAATAGATGCCCCCTGGCATGCAGCTTTTCAATAAAGCCCCGGAGCATTTCCTCCCCGCCGTAGGGCGGCCAGACAAAGGGCGGCGCCCAGGGGGCCGTGCCCTCCCAGTGCATGAGCAGCACCAGAATCCGCATGCCGGTTTTTTCGGCGATTTCTTCGATGCGGGGCAGGGCGTTTTCATAGGGGAAGAGCCGGTTGGGCGTCATTTCATCCATATCATGGATGCCCCGCACGGGATAGGTGACCACCAGGGGCGCATCCTGATACCAGGCGGGCAGCGCGGGGTTTTCATCCGCCCGCATAAGGCCCTCGGGCAAATGCCCGTCCAGCCAGGCACGGTAAATATCCGCCGCCGCCATCCAGCCGCCCCGGAAAAAATCCAGCACGGTATCAAAGCCCGTTTCATAATCCTGACCGAAATCGCCCCCGGCGTAGGTTTTGATTTTCAGGCGGACAAAATCCTCCTGGGGCACGCAATCGATGCTTTTGAGCCCGCGCTTTTCGTCATGGGCCCCCAGATACACGCCGCCTGTCATTTCCCAGGCCACAAACTGGCTTTCCACCATGCCGGGGAAGAGGGCATAGGCGCCCTCGCCGGGAAATTCAGGCTCCCGGCTGGCCCAGCCGAATTGCTGGCGGTAATCCACATCATCGATCTGCACGCCCTCATTATAGGGCCAGTAGACGGAGCATTTCTGCCCGTCCCGGGCCTTCAAAAGCGGCAGCTGGGGGAAATCCACCCATTCCACCGCGCCCTGGGAGGCGTTGAGAACCTGCATGCGCCAGGCCGAAAAATGCGCGCCGCCAAATGAAACCTGAATCCTGACCTGGATTTTTTCCGGCCCGTCAAGGGCATACAGCGCCTGCGCGCTGCTTTCCGTTTTGGTAAGCGCGATGCATTGCCCGTCAAAGGCGGAAAATTCCCGGGCTCCAAAGGAGGGCATGCGCAGCCGCAGGGTAAACAAGGGCAGCAGCGGCGGGGCGGTCAGCAAAACGCCGTCCTGCCAAAGCTCCCGCACGCAGCCCTTCTCCCAGTCAATCCGGATGCTTCCACGGGCGTCCTGATAGCTGAACATAAGCACACCTCATTTATCCATTTCGCTTTTCAGCGCTTCGATTTTTTCCAGCGCCCGCTGGGCAATCGCTTCGTAGCGCTGCATTTTATTGCGGATGCGCCCGGGCCAGCCATCGATGATGCCATAAGTAACATTCATGGGCTGGAAGGCGGTATTGGGTGCGGAAACATAATGGGAAAGCGCGCCGATGGCCGTCTGGGTGGTGAAATCCACCAGGGGCTGCCCCAGCATCTGCCGGGCCAGATTGATGCCTGCCGCCATGCCGCTGGCGGCGGATTCCACATAGCCCTCCACGCCGGTCATCTGCCCGGCAAAATAGAGGCCGGGACGGGCCAGCATCTGATAATGGCAATCCAGCAGGCCGGGGCTATTGAGGAAGGTATTGCGGTGCATGACGCCATAGCGGGCAAATTCAGCCTGCTCCAGGCCGGGAATCATGCCGAAAACGCGCTTCTGCTCGGGAAATTTCAGCCGGGTCTGGAAGCCTACCAGGTTATAGAGGGTGCCGGCGGCGTCATCCTGGCGCAACTGAAGCACGGCATAGGCCTCCCTGCCCGTTCTGGGATCAGGCAGCCCCACGGGCTTCATGGGCCCGAAGGCCAAGACCATCTGCCCCCTGCGGGCCATGGATTCCACCGGCATGCAGCCCTCGAATACCTTTTTTTCCTCAAAGCCGTGAATGGGCGCGGTTTCGGCTGCCAGCAGCGCCTGCACGAAGGCATCGTATTCCTCCCTGGTCATGGGGCAGTTGAGATAATCCTCCCCCCGGCCATAGCGGGAGGCACGGAATATCTTTTCCATATTCAGGGATTCGGCGGTGACGATGGGCGCGGCCGCATCATAGAAATTCAGCGTGGAAACCTCGGGCATATCCGCAATGGCCTGGGCAAAAGCATCGGAGGTCAGCGGCCCGGTGGCGATGATGGCAGGGGCCTGAGGGATGGAGGTGATTTCCTCCTCGCAGAGCGTAAGCAGGGGATGGCTTTTCAGCCTTTCGGTAATGAAGCCCGAAAAGCGATCCCGATCCACGGCCAGCGCGCCCCCGGCGGGCACCCGGGCGTGATCGGCGGCCTGCATGATCAGAGAATCCATTCTGCGCATTTCTTCCTTAAGCAGGCCCACCGCATTCTGCATGCGGTCGGAGCGCAGGGAATTGGAGCAGACCAATTCCGCAAAGAGAGGGGAGTGATGGGCCGGGCTCATGGCATGGGGCTTCTGCTCATACAGCGTAACGGGGATTCCCCTTCGGATCAGCTGCCAGGCCGCCTCGCAGCCCGCCAGGCCCGCGCCGATTACGGTTGCATTCATTCTTCATCCTCCGTTTGAGCGGGGGTAATTTCCACCCGATGGCGGCAGGTTTCATTGCTGCAAAGATGCCAGGTTTCGCCCTTGCGGGAGCGCTTGAGCGTCATATAGCTGCCGCATTTTTCGCATTTTTCATTGACCGGCATTTCCCAGGAAAGGAAATCGCATTCGGGATAATGCTCGCAGCCATAGAATTTCCGGTTTTTCCGGCTGGTTTTTTCCAGCAGACGGCCGCCGCATTTGGGACAGGCGGCTTCGATATAATTGAGGATGGCCTTGGTATTGCGGCATTCGGGGAAATTGGGGCAGGCCAGGAATTTGCCGAAGCGGCCCACCCGGTATACCATCTGCGCCCCGCATTTATCGCAGATTTCATCGCTGGGCTCATCCTTGATTTCCACCTTTTCGATGGCGCTTTCGGCATTTTCCAGCATATCCCGGAAGCCGGGGTAGAAATCCTGCAGCACCTTATGCCAGTCCAGCTTGCCCTCCTCTACCTCGTCCAATTGATCCTCCAGTTCGGCGGTAAATTCGGTATCCACAATGGGGCCGAAATACTGGATCATCATGGCGTTGATCATGCGGCCCAGCTCGGTGGGGTAGAGGCGCTTGTTTTCCCGCATGATATAGCCTCTCGCCAGAATGGTGGTGATGGTAGGGGCGTAGGTGGAGGGGCGGCCAATGCCCTTTTCCTCCAGCATGCGCACCAGGGATGCTTCGGTATAGCGGGCGGGGGGCTGGGTAAAATGCTGCTGGCTCTCCACCGATTCAATGATCACCGGCGCGCCCTCCTCAAACTGGGGCAGGGTGGATTCGGCAGTTTCGGGGGCGTCGTCCGTGCTTTCCTCATAGACGGAGGTAAAGCCGGCAAAGCGCTTGTGTTCGCCGTAAAAGCGCATGCCCACGCCATCCCCCGCCACATCCATATTCAGGGTGTCATACAGGGCGGGCTTCATCTGGCTGGCCAGGAAGCGGGAATAGATCAGCCGGTAAAGCTGGAATTGCTCCTTGGTCAGGCTGCCCTTAATGGCCTCGGGGGTGCGGGTGATATCGGTGGGTCGGATGGCCTCATGGGCATCCTGGGCGTTGCGGCGGCCCTTGAATTCATTGGGCGTTTCGGGCAGGAATTCTGCCCCGAAGCGCTCGGGAATATAGGCGCGCACGGCGCTGAGGGCCTCCTGGGAGATATGCACGCTGTCGGTACGGATATAGGTTACGATACCCTGGGTGCCCTCGCCCTCCAGATCGATGCCTTCATAGAGCTGCTGCACCACCTGCATGGTTTTCTGGGTGGTGAAATTCAGCTTGCGGCCCGCCTCCTGCTGGAGGGAGGAGGTGGTAAAGGGCGGGGCGGGCAGCTTCCGCTTTTCGCCGTGCTTAATGCCATACACCGCAAAATTGGCGTTTTCCACCCGGGCCCGGGCGGCCATGGCCTCTTCCGCATTATGCATTTCTGCCTTTTTGCCATCCAGAGTGGAAAGCCGCAGGGTGAAGGTAGTTTTCCTCCCCCGGGCGATGGGCAGCAGGGCGTTTGCGGATACATCCCAGTATTCCTCGGGGATGAAATCCTCAATATCCTGCTCCCGATCCACCACCAGCCGGGTGGCCACCGATTGCACGCGCCCGGCGGAAAGCCCCTTTTTCACCTTGGCCCACAGCAGCGGGCTGATCTTATAGCCCACCAGCCGATCCAGGGCGCGGCGGGCCTGCTGGGCATCCACCTTGTCAAGATCAATGGGCCGGGGCTCCTTCAGGGCGTTTTCCACGGCGCGCTGGGTAATTTCATGAAATTCAATCCGGCAGGGGGCGGTCACATCCATGCCCAGGGTCTGGGCCAGATGCCAGGAGATGGCCTCGCCCTCCCGGTCAGGGTCGGTTGCCAGATAGATGCGGGAGGCGGTCTTGGCTTCCTTCCGGATCTTGGTGAGGATCTTGCCCCGGCCATGGATGGTGATATATTTCATGGCGAAATTATCCTCCGGGGTAACGCCCAATTGCGATTTGGGCAGATCGCGCACATGGCCCTGAGAGGCCTCAACCTTATAGCCCTTGCCCAGAAATTTGGCGATGGTGCGGGCCTTGGCGGGAGATTCCACAATAATTAATTTGCTTGCAGTTGCCACGATAATTTCCTCCGTTTACATATCATTCTCAGGGCCGGGAAAGGGCATAGGCGCGTCCCGGTCGCCGCTCGATCCGGCCGTTCATTTCCAGCATGGTCAGCTGATAATTTAATTCCTGAACGGGGATGCCCGTTTCCTGCAGTAATTCCTCCAGGGGCTTTTCTTCCTTTTCCAGGGCGGAAAGGATGGGATCCTTTTCTTCCCGGGGCGCTTCCTCAGGCGGGGCGGCAGACGGGAAGATATCCATTTGCTCCGGCCGGGGCTTTTCCCAGCCCATGGAAAGGAAAATATCCTCGCCGCAGGTGCATATCTCCGCGCCCTCCTTCAGCAGCTTCAGCGGCAGCTCGCTGCCCGGGGCATCCACATTGCCCGGCAGGGCGAATACCTCCCGGCCCTGATTCAGGGCGTAATGAATGGTGGAATGGGTGCCGCTTCTTTCCTGGGCCTCAATGAGCAGCACGCCGTCCGAAAGCCCGGAAATGATGCGGTTGCGCACCGGGAAATGATGGGCCAGGGGCGGCGCGGCCGGGGCCAGCTCGGTCAGCACGGCGCCGCCGCTCTGCACGATTCTTTCCGTCAGTTCCTTATTTTCCGGCGGATAATGGACGGAAAGGCCGCAGCCCAGCACGGCAACGGTTCGGCCCCCGGCATCCAGCGCGCCCAGATGCGCGGCGGAATCAATGCCCCGGGCCAGGCCGCTTACGATGGTTACGCCCCTTTCTGCCAGCTCCCGGGCAATGCGCCGGGCCTGGGCGGAGCCGTATCGGGTGCTTCTTCGGGAGCCCACAATGGCGATGGCCGGGGCATGGGGCGGCGGCAGCGTGCCCCGAACAAAAAGCACATCCGGCGCATTTTCAATGGCGGATAGGCCCAGCGGATAGCTGCTGTCCCCAAAAAAGAGCGTATTTGCCTCCAGGCGCTCCAGCGCCCGGAGAATTTCCCGGCAGCCGGTGCGCTTTAAATCGGCCAGCAGCGCATAGGCGCTTTCGCCCAGCACATCATACAGCGCCGGGGAAAAATGATCCCATACGCCCCTGGCGCCGCCGTATTTTTCCTTTAGCGCAATAATTTTATTCCAGGCGCCCATGGGCGCCGCCTGAAGCCAGAGCCTGGCTAATCTTTCTTCATTAAATTCCATCGCTTATCCTCCCCAGTATTTGCTGTCCAGCGCCCGATACTGAATGGCTTCTGCGATGTGGGCGGGGGAAATGCTTTCTTCCAGGGCAAGATCGGCAATGGTGCGGGCTACCTTGATAATGCGCGTATAGCCGCGCATGCTGATGCCCATTTTTTCCACCGCCCGGCTGAGCAATTGCTGGGCCTGGGGGGAGAGCGGGCATAATTCCCGCAGCGCCGCGCCATCCATCTGGGCATTGCAATGCATCTGATGGGCGGAAAGCCGCTTTAACTGCAGGGAGCGCGCCGCCTGCACCCGGGCCCGTACATCGGCGGAGGATTCCGCCGGGGCGCTTGCCGTGATTTCGCTTACCGGCACGGCGTCCACCTCGATCTGCAGATCAATGCGATCCAGAAGCGGCCCGGAAATCCGGCTCAGATATTTGCGGATGGCCGGTTCTCCGCAATGGCATTGGCGTGTTCTGCTGCCATAATATCCGCAGGGGCAGGGGTTCATCCCGGCGACCAGCATGCATCGGGCCAGATACTGCGCCCGGGCCCGTACCCGGGATATGGTGGCTACGCCGTCCTCCAGGGGCTGGCGCAGGGCCTCCAGCACATTGGGGGCGTATTCGGGCAATTCATCCAGAAATAAAACGCCGTTGTGGGCCAGAGAGATTTCTCCCGGCTTGGCATCCATGCCGCCGCCGATGAGGGCGGGGGCGGAAACGGCATGGTGGGGCGTGCGGAAGGGGCGCTCCGTCATCAGTCCCTGCCCGGGCTTGAGCAGCCCGGCCACCGAATGGATGCGGGTGGTTTCGCAGGCCTCCTCAAAGGTCATCCGGGGCAATATGCCGGGAAGACACCGGGCCAGCATGGTTTTTCCGCTGCCGGGTACGCCGATCATCAGCAGGTTATGCCCCCCGGCTGCCGCTATTTCCAGGGCGCGGCGGGCCCCCTGCTGACCGCGTACCAGGCTGAGATCCAGGGCCGGCACACTCTGGGACAGGCTGTCCTCATAATTTTTCTGGATCTGGGCGGCCAGGGGCATTTTGCTGTTCAGGTGATTGACCGCCTCTGCCAGATTCCGGGCGGGATAGATGCGCATCCCGGACAGGGATTGCACCTCCGCGCCGTTTTCCAGTGGCAATACCACGCTTTCAATACCCTGCTGGCAGGCGGCAATCACCATGGAAAGCGCGCCGCGCACGGGGGAGAGGGAGCCATCCAGAGAAAGCTCTCCCAGCAGCAGGGTTTTTTCCAGCCCCGGCAGGCTTGCCTGCCTGCTTGCCGCGATGATGGATACGGCGATGGGCAGATCAAAGGCCGCCCCTTCCTTTTTCAGATCTGCCGGGGAGAGATTGACGGTGATTTTTCCGCCCGGCATGGCAAAGCCGGAATTGCGCAGCGCGCCGGTCACCCGATCCTTGCTTTCCCGGACGGCGGTATCCGGCAGCCCCACCATGGAAAAGGAGCCCATGCCGCCCGTCACATCCGTTTCAACCCAGACGGGCCGGCCATCCACCCCTTGCAGGGCAAAGCAGAGCGTTCTTGCCAGCATGGGCCATCCTCCTTTGTGTGTGCTTCATTCCAATCAGTACCAAAGCCAGTTGGGGAACCATTTCATGGCGTCCATCCATTGCTGGGATGCCTCTATGCCGCTGGCATAGGGGAAGAAGGCGATAAAGAGCGCCGCCGCAAGGGCCAGCAGCACCGTAAGGGCGATCCCCGCCTTCTTTTCCCATTTCTCCGCCGCCCAATCAAGGCAGAGCATTGTGCAGAGAATAATGAAGGGAACGCTTGGAAAATAGTGGTAGATATAGGTGCCCCGGGGCACCAGCATCCAGGGCAGAAACTGGGCCGCAAAGCAGATCAGCAGCAGCGCATAGCGGGGCTCATCCTTTTCCGTGTGCAGGGAAAGGGTATGCGCTTGGGTGATATGCTGCCGGATAAACAGGCAGATAACGCCAAACAGCCCCATCAGCCCCGTCCACCAGACGGCGGGATTGCCCATGGCCATAATGGAGGATTGCATGCCCTCCGCTTCAAAGGAGGAGGAGGCATACCACATGGGCTTGGCGATAATGGGCCATTCATACCAGGGGGAATAGAAGGCGTGATCCATGCCCAGGCCCTCCTGGGAATGATACCAGAGCATGCCCTCCGCCGCCTCGATGACCCGCTCCACCGTAACGCCGCCCTTATAGGCAAAGTAGGGAATATAGGAGCAGTAATAGATCACCAGCGGGATGGCGATGAAGAAAAGGAAGCAGCTTCCTACCGTAATAACCAGCGAGCGCACGCCATTTGCCGCAGCGCGGGCATGGGCATCCTGCTTTTTGACGGGGATCGCCCTGGCGGCCCTGACCTCCCGAATCCGCCGGAAAAGGCCGAAGAAGAAGATCACCGCCAGCCCCACCGCGGAATAGCAGCCCGTCCATTTGCTGGCAATGGAAAGCCCCATAAACAGCCCGGACAGGCCCAGGGGAATCATGGTTTTCCATAGCTTTTCGCCGAAGAAATCCAGGAAGAACCAGCGGAGCATGCAATAAACCGACCAGATGATGAACAGCACGGCAAAGCTGTCGATGGTGGCAATGCGGGTCTGGGTAAAATGCATCAGATCCAGCGCCATCAGCAGCATGGCCCCCGGGCCGCCCCATTTTTTGCGGATGAGCAGCTTGCCCATCAGATACATGCCCGGCAGCATCAGCACCCCGGCCAGTGCCCCGGCAAAGCGCCAGCCAAAGGGCGTCATGCCGAAAATGGCGACGGCAAAGCTCATCAGCACCTTGCCAAGGGGCGGATGGGTGGTTTCATAGGTGGGCAGGCCATGCAGATGCTCATAGGCCGTGCGGGCGTGGTAAATCTCATCGAAATAGGCGGAATTATACCAGCCCGGTTCGCCCTCCAGGGTATTTTGCTCATCGATAAGGCAGGCCGCCGTTTTATTGCCCAGGGAATCCTTATAGCTGGCGATGGGCAGCACCTCTTTGGTTTCCGGATCCCGGAACAGCACCTCAAAAAGCGTCAGCCCCACATGGTCAGCCGTGATGCGGATATAGCGTCCGTTCAGGCGGGCGGGCCAGCTGCCCTCCGCATAGGAGGAAAGATACTTCCATTTGAAGCAATCGCCGATTTTCATGCCCGCCTCATAGGCGTTCCAGATCACGCCGTCGGCGCTGGTTTCCACCGTGAAATTGCTGTCATAATGGTGGATGCCGCCGTAATAGAGCATGTTGAAATCCTGCGTTTCTCCCAGATCGATGGTGATCGTTTCCTCAGAATCGGTGGAAACAAAGGCCTGCTGGGGGGCGCGGAGGGAGCCCAGATTGGTAAAGGCCAGCACGGCGTAAAGGATCGTAACGCCGCCCATGATCAGGTAATCCCGCCTGGTCATTCTGCGCAGGGGGGCATTGGCGGGAAGAAGGGCGGGGCGCTTTTCCTGCTGCCGGGCGCTGCTTCCGGCCGCTTTTTCCCGGGCCTGATAGGTCATCGGGCGCGCATCCTTCCGGCAGAGCAGGGAGGAAAGCAGGATGCCGGCGCTGCAAAGCAGACAATTGCCGATGGCGGCAAGATATTCCAGGAAGGCGGTATCGCTGGCAATGCCGCAGGCCGGGGCGTTCAGATGCCCCTCCGCGCCGCCAATGCGGATATTCCGGTCCAGGGCGCAGCCGATATTGATCAGCCCCGTCAGGCTGACCCCAATGGCAAGCAGGAGAATCCGCTTATCCTTTTTGAGGAAATAGGCGATGAAAAGCAGCGCCACGGCGGGGAAAAGATAGCGCTCATGCATCATGGAGCCCACGCTGTAGAGCATCATCAGCGCCAGCGCCCCCAAGAGGGGCAGATTGGCCGGGTCATCCCCAAGGCCGTAGAGAATGATCGAAAGGCAGACGCTGTAGGCGATCATGCAGGTGCCAAGGGAGGAATAGGTGAGCTTGCCCAGGAGCCCCAGCAGGAGGATCGCCGCGCCCGTCAGCCCGGCAAGCCCCGAAAGCAGATACAGCCGGGCGGGCCGCGGGGCATGCAGGAGGGCGCGCCTTTCTTCCTTATTCTTTAGCATCACGGGCACAAGGAGGGGCAGCGTGACGGAAAGATACGCAATCAGCGGCAGAAGGAAATTGCCGCCGAGGCTGCTCTGCGCGCCGACCCAGTTTTTGCCCAGCAGGAAATACAGATTGCAGGCGTTTACCGTGGCGTAGCCATATTGCCCCATGGTGCTGCCATAGAGCCGGAAGAGCCAATTCCATTCCTGATGGATGGAAAAGGGCAGAACGATCACCAGGGCGGAAAGCAGCGCCGCGCCAAGGCCGATGAGGCTGTCCCGGATGAGGAGAGAGAGGGCCTTGCGCTCCTTCCGGAGCTTTATCATCGAAAATACCAGCGCGGATAGCCCCAGCGGCCCAAACATCAGCGCCTGGGGCTTGATCAGCACGGAAATCATATAGCAGGGCAGGGCATATTTCCAGCGGCTGCGCAGGGCGAAAAGCACCGTCAGCACCAGGAAAAGCGTCATGATGGCATCGGTCTGCCCCCAGGCGGAGCCGGTAACCAGCACCAGCGGATTGAGCGCATAGAGTGCAGAAAGGGCCAGCGCCGCCCGACCGGGAATATGCTTTTTCCCCTCGGTATAGAGAAGCAGGCAGAGCGTGAGATCGGCAAGGGCGGCGGGCAGCTTCAGCAGCGTTTCCGAAAGCCCGCCGATCAGCTGGCCGATTTCGCCAAGGATCCAGAGAATCCACATGTATCCCGGAGGATAATCGCAGAAGCCGCTGGAAGCATAGAAATTCGCCGGGCCTACAGCGGCCATCTGATTGGCCCAGCCCCGGAAGCAGCCGATATCCACATCATAGCCCGGCACCAGCGCCGATACCGCAAGCCGTATGCCAAAGGCAATGAGCAGCATGCCGCCAAGCAGCCAATGCTCCCGCTGCATTTCCTTTTTCCCAAGCGGCGCTTTTTCCCCGCGCATCCAGCCGGAAAACAGATAGAAAATGCCGGCGTAGAGAAGGCACGCCAGAATCAGATAGATGCTGCCGGTGCCCTGCCCCTTTTCAGCGGGCTCAGAGGAAGCGGCGGCATACCACTGGGTTTCAATATAGCCGCTGGGAACGGAATCCACCCGGCAGAGGGAAATCTGGTCAAACCAGGCCTCGCCCTCGGCCTCTCCGGAATATCCGCCCAGCCGGGCATAAACGGTCACGCTCCGCTGGCTTTTGCCGGTGCGCCCATAGAGGCGGATTTCCTTCCATTCGCCCTGGGTATCATAGACGGATTCGGAAAAAACATAAATGTTTTCAATAGAAAGATTGGCCCCCAGCCCGCCCTCGGCATCGCTTTTGATCAGGCCCCGGAGGCAATAGAGGGTATCGGGGGATACGGAAACGGATTGGGCAAAGCGCGCGTCATTGGCGACAATATTCCTGATATGGGCCGCCGTGCCCTCTTCGTTTTCTGCCGCATCAAAAAGGGTATAGCCCTGATAAACGTAGGCATCCGTATACCAGCCCACGGGCATGCCCGCATCATTCAGCGTTTCAAAATCGCCGTTGACAATCAGATTATCATAGGTGCCGCTGCCTCTGGATACGCCCGACGCAATGATGCATGCTGCCATGATGAGGAGCAGCAGCCCGGCTGTTATCAGCCAATACTGCGTTCTTTTTTTCATGGATGCCTCCTTTTAAAATGCATTTCTGATATGGCGCAGCCCCGCCGCGCTGATCTCGATCACGTCAAAACGGATTTCCCGGGCAGGATGCTGCCTGAGATACCCCTGGGCGGCGCGCCGGAGATGCGCCTGCTTCTGACTGGTTACGGCCATCAGGCCCTCGCCCATTTTTCCCTGGGGTCTGCTTTTTACCTCGGCAAAAACCAGTATATCCCCATCCAGGGCGATTAAATCAATTTCCTCATACCCGCTGCGATAGCGCCGCTCTAAAATCTTCATTCCCTGGCGCTTCAGATAGCGGGCGGCCTGCATTTCCCCCAGCAGGCCGATCTGCCCGATGTTCATACGAATTTGCCGATGAAGCTGCGCCGATGCGCCGGGCAGGGCCCCAGCGCCCTGAGCGCCGCAATATGCTGGGCGGTGCCATAGCCCTTGTGCTGGCAGAAATTGTAGCCGGGATAGCGCTGATCCAATTCCGCCATCTGCCGATCCCGGGTGACCTTGGCAATGATGCTGGCTGCCGCAATGGAATAGGAGACGGCATCCCCATGGATGATGGCCCTTTCCTCGCCATGCAAATGCAGCCCCGTTACCGCATCGATCAGGAAAAGCGAGGCCGGGGCGTTTTCGGCGGCGCGGCGCATGGCGTTTTTCGTGGCCTGAAGGATATTGATGGCGTCAATTTCCTCCGGGGAGGCCTGGCCCACGCCCACAAACAGCGCCGTTTGCAGGATTTCATCGTATACCTGCTCCCGCCGCTGGGGGGATAGCTTCTTGCTGTCATCCACCCAGGGAAGAAGGGGAGAGGGGGGCATGATCACGCAGGCCGCCACCACATTTCCGGCCAGAGGGCCGCGGCCCGCCTCATCCATGCCGGCAAAGGCGATGCCCTGCTCCCAGAGCGGCGCATCGGTCTGGATGAGCATATTCAGTCTTTCTTCACGCTTCCTGTTCATGCTCGGGCTCCTTCGGCTGCTCTTTTCTGGGGGCCTCCAGGGTGATCCGGCCCAGCTTTCCGCCCCGGAATTCATCCAGGATAACCTTGCATGCCCTTTCCGTATCAAAAATGCCGCCCTTCATCAGGAAGCCGCGCCCCTGGCAGACCGCATCCAGTAGCTGGGGGCCGCGCAGGGAAAGATCCTTGATCTTGAAGCGCTCCTCCACCGCCCGGGGGGCCATTTCGATCAGATCGGTCAATAGCTGAATGGAAAGCGCCGCCGTATCCACCACCTCATCGCGGATGGCGGCGATATAGGCCAGGCGCCTTGCGGCCAGGGGATCATCCAGCCGGGGCCAGAGTAGGCCGGGGGTATCCATCAGCTCCAGATAGGGGGATACCTTGACCCATTGATTGGCGCGGGTCACCCCGGGCATATCGCCTACCTTGGCAATGGCCCCGCCGTGGAGGCGATTGATGAGGGTGGATTTGCCTACGTTCGGCACGCCCACGATCATGGCGCGCACCGTTTTCTTAATGCCCCGCTGGGCAGCCCGCTCTACCGTTTCCCTGGCGGCCCGGTCAATCATCCCCAGGGCATTTTTGGCCTGCCGGTTCATATCCAGCGCCTGGCAGGCAATGCCCTGGCTGCGGAAAATATTCAGCCATTGCTCGGTCAGTTTGGGATCGGCCAGATCGCTTTTTCCCAGAATCAGCACCCGCTGCTTCTTGGCAATCAGCCGCATCAGATCGGGATTGCGGCTGGAATAGGGAAGCCGGGCATCGCATAATTCGATCACCACGTCCACCCGGGATAATTGCTCGCTCAAAAGCCGTTTCGCCCGGGCCATATGCCCAGGGTACCAGTTGATTTCCATAAAATAAACCCTTTCCAGAAAATGGTATATAAAGGAGGGAATGCGTTCTCTTTAAGTAATATCACTTTTTCCGCAAAAAGGCAAGCAGAATTTTTGCTGTTTGCGGGCTTGTTACAATCTTGTTATAAAATCCGGCGGCATATCTTCCCTTCGGCGCGCACATAATAGAGATACGGAAAATCGGCAAAGGAGCGATGGAATTGGCAATTCAGGCGATTATTATGGCGGGCGGGGAGGGCGCGCGGCTTCGGCCCATGACCCTCAATACCCCAAAGCCTTTGGTGCCCCTGCTGGGGGAGCCGGTGATGGGATACACACTGAAGCTGCTGAAAATGCATCAGATGACCGAGGTGGCGGCCACGCTTTGCTATCAGCCGAAAAAAATCCGCTCTGCCTTTGGCAAGGGCGAAAAATACGGGGTGAAACTGCGCTATTATGAGGAAATCAGCCCCCGGGGCACGGCCGGCAGCATCCGCCTTGCCCGGGCGCAGATCCGGGATACCTTTCTGGTGCTTTCGGGGGACGGGCTTACGGATTGCGATCTGACGCGCGCCCTGGCCTTTCATAAGGGAAAAAAGGCGCTGGCCACGCTCGTTCTGCGCCGGGTGAGCATTCCGCTGCCCTATGGCGTGGTGCTGACGGACGGGGAGAGCAGAATCACCCGTTTCATTGAAAAGCCCACCTGGAGCCGGGTTTTCAGCGATCTGGTGAATACCGGGATTTACATCCTGGAGCCGGAAATCTTTGATTACATTCCGGAGAGCGGCGCGCCGGATTTTGGAAAGGATATTTTCCCGCTGCTGCTGGCGGGGGGTCTGCCGGTCTATGGCTTTGAAACCACGGGCTATTGGTGCGATGTGGGCAATCAGCAGGCCTATCTTGCCGCCCAGCAGGCGCTGCTGAGGGGCGAAACGGGGCTTCCGCATCCCGAGGGCGCGGATGCAGAAGCGAGCATTGATCCCCTGGCGGTGATCGAGGGCAAATGCCGCATTGGCCGGGGCACGGTCATTGGGGCCGGGGCGCATATCCGGGATGCGGTCATTGGCGAGCAATGCGTCATCGGCCCGGGAGCCATGGTGGAAAATGCCTGCCTGTGGGATCGGGTTGCCGTGCAGGAAAAGGCGCGGCTTACGGGCTGCGTTCTATGCAGCGGGGCGGTGGCCCGGCGGGGCGCGGAAATCATGGATGGCTGCGCCCTGGGCGAGGGTGCGATTGCCGGGGCCCACGCGCAACTGCGTCCCGGGGTCAGGGTATGGCCCCATCTCAAGGTATCCCCCGGGGCGGTGGCCTATCAGGCGGTGACGGCCGCCGATCTTGCCGCGCCCCAATGGACGGCCCGGGGGGCGGATTGCGATACCCCGGAGGATGCCTGCGCCCTTTGCGCCGCCTATGTGCGAATCCTGGGGGCAAGAGAGGTGCTGGCGGGCTTTGAGGGGGATCAGGCCCTGCATCTGATTGCCTCGGGCGCGCTGGCAGCGGCGGGCGCACGGGTGATGGATGCGGGGGAAATGACGGAAAATATGCTGCGGGCCATGATTCCTGCCCTCCGGGCGGATGGCGGGGTATTTGTTTCCGGGCAGGTGATGCGCTTTTTTGATGCCCAGGGCGATCCCCTTTCCGCCGGGCAGACCGCCAATATGGATGCCTGCGTGCTGCGAAGGGATGCGCCGCCCGCCTTTGCCCGGCCCGGCAGGATCATCCGCTTTTCCGGGGCGGAGGAATTGTATCTGGCCCGGCTTTTGCCGGAGGGAAGCGGGCGGCCGCTCTGGTCGCCGGTGGCTGTTTTCTGCGATTCCGGGCGCATCCGCCGTCTGGCGCTGGAGGGGCTTATGCGCTTGGGGGCACGGGATGCCCGCTGCGCAGGGATGGCGGAAATGACGCTCCGGGATCAGGAAACGGGCTTTTTCCTCTCCGAAAGCGGCGAGGATATCCGCTTTTTTACGGCGGATTGCACGCCCTCCCGGGAGCAGCGGCTCTTGCTTCTGCTTTCCCTGTGTCTGAAAAAGCAGGGCGCGCTCTATGATCTGCCGGGGGTGCCCCGGGCGGCGGGAAAAATCGCTCCGCTGCGGCGGGCGGATGCATCCCCTGCCTGCCGCTGGCAGAAAAAAATTCTGGAGGATGGCCTGGCGGCGCTCTTTCTTCTGGCTGAGGCGTTAAAGGAGGGGCCGCTGCCCGCCCTGCTTTCCGGCTTGCCCGAAACCCATATCCTGATGCAGGATGTGGTCTGCAAGGCCCGGGATAAGGGCCGCATTCTGCATACGCTCTGCGATCATATCGCCCTGCCCCATACCCTGGAAGAGGGGGTGCGGATCGATCATGAGCGCGGCTGCGCTACCATCGTGCCCGATGCGCATCTGGGCCTGGTCAGGATTACCAGCGAATCGGCAGACGGCGAATTCGCTAAGGAATTGTGCGATTTCTACCTGGATCGGATTCGGGGAATTACCGGGGAGAAAAAATCCTTTCAGCAATGACTTGACAAGAAATGCCGCGGCGCATATAATGATTATTGTTAAGAATGCTCCTGGGGTGTTCGCCAGCTTCCTGTTTTTACCCACATTTCATTAAACGGAGCCCGCGTCGGGTGCCGGATGTCATGCCCCCGTCCTTGGACGCCAGGGGACGGCAGAAAGCCTCCGCAGGGTACCGGCCTGCTTAACATAGCGGGTGAAAAAATAGGGGGTAGCGGCACTTTGGGGCATTTTTTGCGCTGCACGGGATGAAACGGGAAGAAACGGGATTATTGCGGGAGGATGCTTTTGTGTCAAAAGCACCCTCCCGCACCCTCCCGAAAACCGGCTCTGGATGAAACATGGGTGAAATCTGCCAAATTGAATGCCAGATCAGCAAAAAAGAATAACGATTAGAAAAACAATAGCAATGCTTTCACGTTTGGTGAGAGCATTGCTGTTTTGTCCGTTATGGATTGTTTTCTTTTGCTGCATTGGCATTCAGCCTGGTTTGAATAACCAGCACCGTTTTCACGTTTGTCAAGAGCATTGCTGCTTTATTTCTTACCATTTGTTCCCTGTTGCTTCACTGGCATTCAATCTGGTTTTATTCCTCCATGAAACATCCAGAGGTGGTTTTCGGGAGGGTGCGGGAGGGGACTTTTGACTCAAAAGTCTCCTCCCGCAATATTTTTCCCCGTCTCCGTTTCGTTATCCCTTGAGGGAGCCGACCATGATACCCTTTACGAAATACTTTTGCAGGAAGGGGTAGACGCAGAGGATCGGCACAACGGTAACGACCATGGTAGCCATTTGCAGCGTCAGGGAGGAGACAGGCCCCCGAGCCATCATCAGTTCCTCCGGGCTCATCAGGTTTGGATCGGCGGCTACCACATCCAGATACTGCTGGGTCAGGAGCATTTTGGCGAATTTATAGCTCAGCACTACCAGATTATCGCTCTTGGTATAGATCATGCAGTCGAAATAGGCGTTCCAATGGGATACTGCGTCAAAGAGCAGCACGCAGGCGAAAACCGGCATTGCCACGGGGATCATGATACGGAAGAACATAATCAGCTCGTTGGCCCCATCGATCACCGCGCTTTCCTCCAGATCCCGGGGGATGCCGCGGAAATAGCTGAGGAAAACCATGCAGTTGAACATATTGAAGCTCATGGGGATGATGTATGCCCAGAAGGTATCATAGAGCCCCAGATCGCGGATCTGCAGGAAGGTGGGGATCATGCCGCCGGAAAAATACATGCAGACCAGGCCCATGAAGGTAAATACCCTTCGGAATTTCAGCTCATTATGGGAAAGGGCGAAGGCAAAGCCGCTGGTAACCAGGGAGGATACCGCCGCGCCCAGCACCGTGCGCAGGATTGAATTGCGGGCGGCCAGGAAAAATTCGCTGTCGTCAAATACCTTTTTGAAGCTGTCCAGAGAAAAGACCCGGGGCCAGAAGAAGGAAATGCCATTCCAGGTCAGATCCGAGCCATCGGAAAAGGCCAGCACGATGCAATGATAGAAGGGCACCAGCATGAGAATGGAAAAGAGAATCAGCAGAATATGATTGATATGATCAAAGAGCGTGTTTCTTTCCAGGAAGCTTTTCTTTTTTTTGCCCCGGGCGGACGGATGCTTTGCGATGGCGCTCATCAGAATAATCCCTCCCCGGAAATTTTATTGACGATGCCGTTGGCCGTCACCACCAGCAGCAGCATCGTAACCGATTCGATCAGGCCCAGCGCGGTGGCATAGGAAAAGCGGCCCTGGGAAATGCCGGTCTTGAGAATATAGGTAGAAAGAATATCCGACCGGGCGGCGTTTAAGGTATTGCCCAGCAGATATGAAAGATCGAAGCTTGCGCCGTTGACCAGGCTGCCGATTTTCATGATAAAGAGCATGATGATGGTGGGCTTGAGCCCCGGCAGCGTGATATAGAGCATCTTCTGGAAGCGGCCCGCCCCATCGATGGTAGCGGCCTCGTATTGCTCCAGAGGAATGGCGGTGAGGGCGGAAAAATAGATGATGGAATTCCAGCCGGTGGTCTTCCATACATCGGTGAAAACGGCGATCCACCAGAACGCGCCCTTTTCACCCAGGAAGATGTAGGGCTCCTGCATCAGGCCCAATTGAATCAGCAGCGAATTGACAAGCCCATTGCGGGAAAGAATATTGGAAAGAATCAGCGCCACCACGGAATAGGCGACGAAATGCGGGAAATAGCTGATGGTCTGCACCACGCGCTTGAATTTCGTGCTGCGCACCTCGTTAAGCAGAATGGCAAATACGATGGGCAGCGGGAAGCAGATGATGATTTTCAGCGCGCTGATGCCGATGGTATTGATGATGGCGGGAATCAGCGTGGTATCCCGGGCCAGCATCTGGAACCATTTATACCAGGGATCGGCCCAGGGGCTATCCCAGATGCCCTTCTTGAAGCGATATTCCTTAAAGGCGATCTGCAGCCCCGCGATGGGCACAAATTTGATCAGGATCATATACAGCAGCGCCGGAATTACAAACAGCATCAGATACCGCTGCTTCCATAACTGGCGGCAGAAAATCTTCCAGCGCTGGCCCCTGGGACGATTCACGACTTTTGCCGGGGTGATCATGGCGGTTTCTTCCTTTCGTTTGGGGATCAGAAAGCGGGGGGCGCATGCATCGCCCCAAAAGGAGAGGGCCGCGCAGCCCCGTTTGCACGCTAAGATGCGCGGCCCCCAGCAGTTTACCGGATTATTTTCCCATGTTGGCGCGGGCAATTTCATCCCACTTGGCGTTCATTTCTTCCTTGAGCTGATCGGCATAGCTCCAGTAGCGCTCGGTCATGATCTTTTCCATGTCCGCAACGCCGGCCTTTTCCATCTGGGAGATCAGCTTGGCATAGGCGGCCTCAAAGGCTTCATCGCTGTCGGCCAGCACGATATCGGGCAGATTCTTGGCCCATTCCTGGCGCAGGGTGTTAAGCAGGGCCAGATCATCGGTATTGGTGATGTTCAGGGTCAGATTGCCGGTCTTGAAGGCGGTGGCATATTCGGCACCCAGGTTGCAGTCATAGTCGCCGATGCATTTTTCGTTGCCGTTTTCATCGGTGATGACCATGGAGGGACGATCCCAGGCTACCTGGCCGAAGCGGCCGCGGTAATCGGAAATGCAATTGTTGAAATAGCCGTATTTCTTCTGGAAATCGGTGGCGGTCATGTTCGCCTGATCATTCAGCATTTCGGCGCTCTTGACCATTTCGCCCACTTCGGGATAATTGTCATAGGAAATGGTGTAATGCAGCCCTTCGATGCCGTAGAGGCACATGATCTGCACTTCGGGCTTGAAATAGGTGGTGATCCATTTTAGGGCGGCCAGCTTGTTCTGGGAGGCCTCGGTGATCCACAGAGAGGCGGAGCCGATATTGCTGCCGTTCCAGCACATGGCGCGGATATCCTCTTCAGCCACGCCCTCGCCCGTGGGGATCAGCTTCCAGCGGCGGAAATAGGAATAATCGGCGGCGTGCTGCTCCAGCGTCCAGGAATGGCCGATGATGAAGCCCGCATTATCAGACATGGTGATGGCCTTGACGGTTTCATCGTTGATGCTGGCGGTCAGGGTGAAGTTATCGGCCTTGACCAGGCCCAGACGATAGCATTCGTTCAGCCATTTGAGGCCGGCCTTGTATTCCTCAGCCTTGTAGTTGAAGACCACGGTGCCGTCCGCCTGGGGATAAACGAAGCCGGGGCCGCCCATGCTGGTGTTCAGGGCCTGAGACCAGGAGAGGCCATGATCGGGCTGGGTGATGCCGGTCAGGGAGAGGAAGAGGGGATATTCAATGCCCGCTTCCTTGCATTTGAGGGCGGCCTGCTTAACATCCTCCAGGGTCTTGAGGGAGCCTTCCTCGATGCCAACCTTGCCAACCACGCTGTTGTAATTGACGGTGAAATTGGCGGGGGCCTTGAGACCGGCGGGCACGCTGGTCAGCAGCTCGGCATCCGCATAGTGGGCGGGATGATAATAGAGCTTGCCGTTAATGCCGTGGGCTTCAATCACACCCTTGGGCAGATAGGTGTAGAAATCCTCATAGCCGTATTCATCCGCCACATCATTGAGGGCAACCACATATTCCTCTTCGATGAGCTGGGGAATGAAGGCGGCATTGATGATATCGTAATCCTCAATTTCGCCGCTGGCCAGCATGGTGTAAAGCTCCTGATTATCGCTGGTGGTGGCGTAAGTGTACTGGATGTCGACGCCCGCCATTTCCTCGATCATGGCGGAAACGGGGTCATCGCCGTATTCCCAGCCGGGATAAATCTCGGGGGAGGAGCGGTATACCTTGAGAACGACCTTTTCGGCGCTGCCTTCCGCCAGGGCGGGCATCAGGCACAGCACCATGCAGAGGGCCAGAGAGAGACAGAGAACCTTTTTCATGGGGAGAACCTCCTTTACGATTTTGGCTGATATAAATATAATGCAAATTATTTCGGCTTGTCAATAGCTATATTTATATAATTCGTCCCCAAAATGCCTAAAAAATAGGCATCATGCGTGCATATACATATAATTTTTCCCAATTCATTTTAATAGAAAGAACTCTGTCTCATCAAATTCTAAAATATACGCATGTTGCTTTTTGAAAAAGCAAAAACCATTTCGGAAATTAAATATTAAATATTTATGAACACATCCTTCCGCCTGAAAAACATATCCCCGGGAACAGGGGACGGAGGACGGAGAGACGGGGGAGATATTGCGGGAGGATGCTTTTGACGCAAAAGCATCCTCCCGCAATATTTTCCCCGTTCCCCGCGTTCCCCCGCCTCAGCGCATGCCGCTGCGGTATTCTGCGGGGGAGACGCCCCGGAGCTTTCTGAACAATTCGGAAAAATAGGAGGGGGAGGAGAAGCCCAGAGAATCAGCGATTTCGCGGATGCTCATGGGGCTGGCGCTCAGCAGGGTACAGGCGGCGCGCATGCGGCACTGCATCTGATAGAGGTGGATGGTCTGGCCCGTATAGCGGCGGAAGAGGCGATTCAGATAAAAGGGATGATAGCCGAAGAGGCGACCCAATTGCTCGCCGGAGATGCTTTCCCGGCAATGCGTCTCCAGATACGCTTTCACCTGAAGCACGGGGGCGGGCACGGGCCTTTCGCCCGCCCGCGGCAGGCGCAGAAATTGCAGCAGGATGCATTTCAGCATGGCGGAGCAGGCCTCATCGCAGTATTTTTCCCGCCGCTCCCTTTCCTGGATCAGCCGGGCGATCATTTCCGTGGTCTCCGGCGCGTTTTCAATCAGCGTCGGAACGGGGAAAAAATCGGGATCCGGCGGCTCGGGCATATGCTCGGGATGAAAATATTCCGGCGCGGAGGGGCGCAGCGGCCTGCCGTTTCCCGGCAGATAGGATAGGCTGAAATTGATGTTGAAAAGGGCGGCCGGGGCCTGCTCCTGAAACAGCAGCCGATAGGGACGCCCCGGCGGAATGATCAGACAGGCATCCTTGCCCAGCTTGATTTCATCATTTTCAGACCAGAAGATACAATTTCCCTCCTTGAGGGCGAACAATCGGTAATCATAGGCCACCACCGGTGTCTGATAGCTGGCAGGGTGAAGCCGCAGATCGGTATAGCGGATGTAGGGATTGATTTCGTGTGCTTGCATAGGATTCCTCCGGTTTGGTGCATGGCGTTGGTTGCGTTTGTTTTGTTATAGAATTAATTTGTTTTCGGGTTTGATTCCTGCATGCCGCCTTGGTATAATCAAGCCGATAAAACTCTGACAGGAGGAAGATATCATGTCTCAGAAGCTGCGCGTTGCCATGATTGGCTGCGGCGATTTTGCCCGGCATTTTGTGCCCCTGTATCAGCATCATCCCTATGTGGAAAAGGTCTGGGTATGCGATATTATCCCGGAGCGCGTCCAGGATTATTCCAAGCGCTTCCAGGCGGAGATCATCGATACCTTTGAGGATGCCATCGCCCGGAGCGATGTGAATACGGTGGCCATCTTTACCCCCCGTCATACCCATGGCCCCCTGGTCAAGGCGGCGCTGCGGGCGGGCAAGCATGTCTATTCCGCCGTGCCCATGGGCATCAGCGCCGAGGAATGCCAGGAGATTGTGGAGCTGGTGAAAAAGACCGGGCTTACCTACATGATGGGCGAAACCTGCATCTATTATCCCTGCTCCATGTTCTGCAAGCAGCAGTATGAGCAGGGTGCATTCGGCAAATTCGTCTATGCCGAGGCCCAGTATCATCATGACATTTCCCATTTCCCCAAGAATTTTACCGATGACAAGCTCTCTGCCGGCGCATCGCCCTTCTTCTATCCCACCCATTCCACCGCCATGGTGCTGAACGCCGTCAGCAGCCATGTCACCCGGGTGGTGGCCTTTGGCTATGCCGAGGAGCCGGGCAACGGCATCTATGAAAAGGGCATCAACATGTGGGATAACGTCTATTCCAACGGCTATTCCCTGATGAAGCTGGCCAACGGCGGCACCGCCCGCATCAATGAATGCCGCCGCATCGGCTATAAGGCCCCCAGCTCCTACATCAACGCCTTCTATGGCGAAAAGGGCGCCTATCAGTTCAGCAATGCCCAGCATATCTATACCCGCCTGACCAAGGAGGGCGTGGAACTGACCGATGTCAGCGACAAGGTCAATCCCTACGAAATGGAAAAGCACCGGCAGGAGCCTGATTTCAAGAATCAGGTGGCCAATCATGCCTACCAGTGGAATATGTTTTCGCCCATTCAGGATGAGCGCGTGGCCCGGCTGCCCGAAAGCTATCAGGGCCTGCCCAACGGGCATATGGCCTCCCATCAGATGCTCATCGATGATTTCTGCACGGCGGCATATTTTGATAAGATGCCCACCGTCAATGCCTGGCAGGCGGCCCGCTTTACCATGCCCGGCCTGCTGGCACACGAATCCATGAACCGCAATGGCGAGGCCATCGATGTGCCCGATTGCGGCGACGCGCCGGAAAAATAAGCCCCGGGGATGAAGCCCCTGCCCGGAAAGGGCGGATCGCCTCCTGCCTGCAGAAAGCATCGCTGCGGCAGGGGGCCTTTTTGTGCCGCGCAGGGGAAAGGGGCTATTTCTGCTTCTTCTGCGGGCCCGCCGCCTCCCCCTCCTGAAGCGGATGGCGCAGCGTGCCGGGGGCGTAGCCGTATATATCCCGGAAGGCCTTGGAAAGATGGGCCGCGCTGCTCATCCCGGTGGAGCTGGCCACCTGCTCCAGGGTAAGATCGGTTTCCGCAAGCAGCTTTTTTGCCTTCCGGATGCGATAATCCCTGAGATAGGCCTGGGGCGAAAGATTGGCAAAGCGCTTGAAGAGCCGGTAGAGATAGGTGCGGTCAATGCCGATATGCGCGGCCATTTCCTCCACCGAAATGGGATAGGCATAGCTTTTGTGGATATACAGGATGGCGGCACTGAAATATTCCGCGCCCACCCGGGAGGGCGGCGGCGGGGACTGATGGGGAATATGGGCGGCCATTTCCATGAGTGCGCTGTACTGCGCCGGGGAGCGGCCCTCCCCCTGGCAAATATTCAGCAGCCGCAATAGCGCATCCTGTGCCTCCCGGGGATCGGCGGGGTGAAAGACGCATTTTTCCTCCAGCCCGGCCTCTTTGATCAGCAGGGGCGCATCCGTTCCGTCAAAGGAGACAAAGCCGTATTCCCAGGGGTCTTCCGCATCCGCCTGATAGGAAATGATTTCGTTGGGGCGAATCAGAAAGCCATCCCCTGCCGCCAGCGCCCATTCCTGCCCCCGGGTGCGGAAATATCCCTTGCCGCTGAAAATCAGATGCAGGGAATAGAGCCCCCGGATGCCGGGCTTGGTTTCATAGGGGCCGCTGCAGCGCTGCCGCCCGCAGTCCAGCAGGGTCAGCCCCCGGAAGGGAAAGGCAGAGAAGGGATAGAATTCCAGTTGATACAAGGGAATCAGCTCCTGTCATGCAACATGCGTATAAAACAGAAACAACAAACGGAATATTTTTACGCCAGAAAATATCATATATACTATACACGAAGAAAATGCCGTTTGTCAACACCTGTGCAAAAAGAATCCCGGAAAATGGAAGCAGGTGGCGCTGATGCCTGATTCGAACAAAAAGGCCCTTCGCCGTCCATACAGGCAGCGAAGGGCCTTGCTTCTTTTGCTTTATTCCTCGGTTGTCATGAAGCGATACTGCGCCTCGCAGAGGCCGCGGTAATGGCCGCCGGGCAGCTGAATCAATTCCTCATGGTTGCCGCGCTCGGCGATTTTGCCATCCTTCACTACCATGATGCAATCCGCATTGCGGATGGTGGAAAGGCGATGGGCGATGACGAAGGAGGTGCGCCCCTTGAGCAGCACATCCAGCGCCTTCTGAATCAGCATTTCGGTCTTGGTATCAATGGAGGAGGTGGCCTCATCCAGAATCAGAATCCGGGGATCATTGAGCAGCGCCCGGGCAAAGGAGATCAGCTGCCGCTGGCCCTGGGAGAGGGAGGAGCCCCGCTCGTTTACCTCGGTCTGATAGCCCTTGGGCATCTGCATGATGAAATCATGGGCGCTGACCATCTTGGCAGCCTCGATCACCTCTTCATCCGTGGCATCCAGCCGCCCGTAGCGGATATTATCCATGATGGTGCCGGAGAAAATGAAGGAATCCTGCATCATCACGCTCATCTGCTTGCGCAGGGAAAACAATTGCACATCCCGGATATCATGGCCATCGATGAGTACCCGGCCATCGCTGACATCATAGAAGCGGCTGATCAGATTGACCACCGTGGATTTTCCTGCGCCGGTGGGGCCCACCAGGGCGATGGTCTGCCCGGCGGGAATATCAAAGGAAACATCCTTGAGAATGATCTTTTCATGATCGTAGGAGAAGGTAACATGATCAAAGGTGACGTTGCCCTGAATGGGGGGCAGGGGCTTGGTGCCCTCCCGATCCTGGATATCCGATTCGGTATCCATGATTTCAAAGATGCGCTCCATGGAGGCCATGGCGGAAAGCAGGCTGTTATAGAAATTGGAGAGGGTATTGAGCGGCTCCCAGAAGCGGCCCAGATACCATAGCAGCAGCAATAGATCGGCCAGCATCAGCCCATCCGCCTGCATGAAATGCACACCGAAAATATATACCAGCACCGTGCCGATATTGCCGGTCAGATCCAGGGCGGGCCAGAAAACATTATTGATGGAAACGGCGTGCATCCAGGATTTGCGGATATCATGATTGACCGCCCGGAAGCTATCGGAATTTTCATTTTCCCGAACGAAGGCCTCCGTCACCCGCATCCCGGTCAGCGATTCATGCAGATAGCCGTTCATGGTGGAGGTTTTTACCCGCACCTTCTGCCAGCGCAGCCGCATGACCCGCTTTAATTTGAAAATGATGAACAGAAGCAGCGGAATAATGCAAAGCGCAATCAGCGTCAGCTTCCAGTTCACCGCAAACATGATCACCAGCAGCATCACCATCGTGATGCATTCGATCAGCACGTTGACGATGCCGTTGGTAAACAGATCATTCAGGGAATTGACATCATTGATTACGCGCACCAATAGCTTGCCGGCGGAGCGGGTATCAAAGAAGGAAAAGGACATGCTCTGAATATGATGGAAAAGATCCTGACGCAGGGTGGTCAGCGCCTTGCGGCCGGCGGTATCCATCCAGCGGATGCGCTGGCGGGTGCAGAGCGCGCCGATGGCCGCCACCGCCACCATGCCGCCAAGCAGGAAGGGCAATTGCTCTGCAATGCCCTGCTCCAGATCGCCCACGGCCCGGCTCATCAGATACGGGCTTGCCAGGGAGCAGGCCATGGCGATGACCATCAGCACCAGAGAAAGCATCACATTGCGCTTGTAGGGCTTCATATAGGAAAGCAGACGGAAAAACTGCCGCTTGTCAAAGGGCCTTTCCAGAGTTTCATCATCCAATTGACGAATCATGCGTGCCATGTGTTTCCCCCCCTCTCTCAGACCTTGACGGCCGAGGCCATCTGATCCATCACCATCTGATAATAGATGCCGCCCTGCGCCATAAGCTCCTTATGGGTGCCGCATTCCGCAATTTCGCCGTTATCCAATACCAGAATCAGATCGGCATTTTTAACGGAGGAAATGCGGTGGGCAATAACGAAGGTGGTTCTGTTCTTGAGTACCTCCTTCAGCTCCTGCTGAATCAGGTATTCGGTTTCCATATCCACAGCGGAGGTGGAATCATCCAGCACCAGAATGCTGGGATCAATCAGCACCGCCCGGGCGATGGCGGTGCGCTGCTTTTGCCCGCCGGAAAGCCCCAGGCCGCGCTCGCCCACCACCGTATCATAGCCGCTGGGCATATGATCGATAAATTCCTCCGCCTGGGCCACCCGGGCGCTGCGCTTTACCCGGGCCATATCGGCATCGGGCCGCCCGAAGCGGATGTTATCGGCGATGGTATCGGAAAAGAGGAAGGTTTCCTGCATCACATAGCCAATCTGGCGGCGCAGGGGCTTGAGGGAATGCTTTCTTACATCGATGCCGTCGATGGTGATGCTGCCGCTCTGAATATCATAGAAGCGGCCCAGCAGCGTAACCAGCGTGGATTTGCCCGAGCCCGTGGCCCCCATGACGGCAATGGTCTGGCCCGGCTTGGCCTCAAAGGAAATATCCTTGAGTACCGGGTGATCGCCGTAGGAAAAGGTGACATGATCAAAGACCACATGCCCTTTGTATTCCTTGGGCTGCCGGGCGTTTTCCGGCTCCCGGATGGCCGCGCCGAAATCTACATAATAGAAGAGCTTTTCCGCCGAGGTGATAGCCTGGGCCACCATATTGATGATGTTGGAAAGCTGGCGCATGGGGTTGACAAGCAGGCTGATATACCCGGTGATGCCCACCAGGGTGCCCACATCCATATGCCCGCGCAGCATCAGGATCGCCCCGCCCAGCAGCGTAATGGGGGTGCAGAGCGAGCCCATCAGATCCATAAAGGGCACGAAATTCGACCAGACCCAGGTGGCCTTCAGGTTCATTTCCAGCGTCTTATCGTTTTCGCGGTTGAATTGCTCCTCCTCATAGGCCTCCTGGGCGAAGGCCTTGACCACATGCATGCCCGCCAGATTTTCCTGGGTGCGGGTATTGAGGATGGCGTTCTGCTCCCGGATATCCCGAAAGACGGGGCGGATCTTCTTATTGAATACCCAGGCCATATAGGAAATCAGCGGCAGCATAATCAGGATCATCAGCGTGATTTCCCAGCTCATGGTCATCATGAAGATCAGCGCGCCGATAAAGCGCAGCGCATTATCATAGACCGTGACAATGCCGCCGGAGGAAAGATTGCGCAGGCCCTCAATATCCCCGGTCATGCGGCTCGTAATTTCGCCCACCCGGTGCGTATCATAGAATTGATAGGGCAATTCCTCCAGATGCGCGTAAAGGCCGGTGCGCAGATCATACATGGCGTCCTGGGAAAGCCTTTCAAACATGATGCTGCGGCAATAGACGCATACGCCCCGCAGGAGCGACAGAAGCAGAATGGCCCCGCACAGGGGAAGCAGATATTCCGTTTTTCCGCCCGTGATTACATCATTGACCACCGATTTGGTCACATAGGGCGAAATCAGGTGCGTCAGGATGACGATGGTCTGGAGCATCAGCCCGAGGATGATCTTGCGCTTGTAGGGACGGAGCAGCCCGCCGATTCGCCTGACAGTATCCATCGCGTATTTCCTCCATAGCAAAAGTTAGTATCATTATAGCAGTCTTTTTTCGTTCGTCAATGCATAAATGTGGGTTTTCCCGGGAAAAATATTGGCAGCTTTTTTCCGGGCAGACAACTATTATAAATAGAAGAAACGCATCCTTTTTTGCATAAAAAATTCCCCCGCCGCCCAGATGCAGCCATGCATCGGAGCGGGAGCGGGGGAAAGGGGCCGGGCCCGTCAGCCCTGATAGCCCATGGGATTATTCTTCTGCCAGTTCCAGGCATCCCGGCACATGGTGGTCAGATCCCGGGTGGCATGCCAGCCCAGGCCCTCTGCCGCTTTCCTGGGATCGGCATAGCAGACCGCAATATCGCCGGGGCGGCGGGGCGTTACCTGATAGGGGATGGTAAGCTGATTGGCCTTTTCAAAGGCATGCACCAGATCCAGCACGCTGTAGGCCTCGCCTGTGCCCAGATTGAATACCTCTGCGCCGTGATGCGTCCGGGCATATTCCAGGGCCGCCAGATGGCCCTCCGCCAGATCCATCACATGGATATAGTCCCTCTCGCCCGTACCGTCCCGGGTGGGATAATCATCGCCGAATACATTCAGATGATCCAATTTGCCCGAGGCCACCTGGCAGATATAGGGCATCAGATTATTGGGAATGCCGGAGGGATCCTCGCCAATGCGGCCGCTTTCATGGGCGCCGATGGGATTGAAATAGCGCAGCAGCACAAAGGAGCGGCTTTCATCCGCGGCGGCCACATCGGTCAGGATCCTTTCGCTGATCCATTTGGTCCAGCCGTAGGGATTGGTGCAGCCGGTGGGGCAATCCTCCCGCAGGGGCATTTCAGGATAGGTGCCGTATACCGTGGCGGAAGAGGAGAAGACCAGAATGGAGCAATTGAATCTAGGCATGACCCGGCAGAGGGTCATGGTGGCATCCAGATTATTCTGGTAATAATCCAGGGGCTTGCGCACGGATTCGCCCACGGCCTTGAGCCCGGCAAAATGAATCACCGCGTCAATCGTATATTCCTCAAAAACTGCCGTCAGGGTTTTTTCATCGGTGCAGTCCCCCACGATCAGAGGGGCCTTTTTGCCGGTCAGTTCCTCTACCCGGCGCAGCGCCTCCGGGCTGGCATTGGAAAGATTATCCAGTGCCACCACATCATAGCCCGCTTTCAGCAGGCAAAGCGCCGTATGAGAACCGATATACCCCGCGCCGCCAGTCAATAATACCCGCATGTTTCCATCCTCCCCGTTTGTTACATCGTTTTCTATTATATTCCCGTTTTTCTGCGCTGTCAATCGGAAAGGGAAAAATCAGCCGGACGGGCGGGGAAAAGGCTGCCCGGCGGCGGATATTGTGCTGGCTTTGTTTTTTGGCCTTTTTCCCTTGACAAGCCGCCCGCAGATCAGTATATTGATGATGTGCTTTGAGAATGGAAAATTTCTTTCCGGACACGGCATACCGGAAAGTGCAGAATGCAGATGCAAAAGGTTTTCGGGCCCTGCCCGATCGGCCTTTTTCATAAATAAAAATGTACAGGAGTGACCTCTCATGAAAAAGATCCTTGCGATGCTTTTGTCCCTGTGCCTGCTGCTGGGCCTTTGCCCCGCGCTGGCGGAAGAATCCCTGGCGGGCACCTATGTGCTGGATGCCTCCCCCCTGGGCATGCCGCTGCAGGTCTATCTGATTATTGATGAGAACCAGAATTTCCAGTGGCTCAATAAGCTGGAGGGCGGCGCGGATAAGGGCCAGGGCATGATCGGCAATGAGGGCGGCGTCTATATGATGCTCTACAGCGATTCCACCGCCGATCAGATGAAGACCGCCACCTTCACCGTGGAGGGCCAGTCCCTGGTGTTTTCCACCAATGTACCCTACGGCAGCGCCAGCCTTGCCCCCAATACCTCTGATCCCGAAAACGTGATCTATCCCGTGGCCAAGAAAATGGTGAATATGGATGTGCTGGGCCTGTATGTGGGCCAGGTAGAGGCCTCTGCCATGGGTGCCACCATCCTCTATGAGTGCGAGCTGGAATTGGCCCTGGGCGGCGAATATACCCTGATTTCCCGCTTCAGCATGATGGGCGGCGATTATGAATATGTGCAGGAGGGCACCTTCACCCTGGAAAACGGCGCGCTTGCCTTTGTCAGCGGCGATCTGGCCGGGCAGCAGGGGACGCTTTCCGGGGATGAAATCACCGCCGATTTCTTCCTGTCCGCCATGGCCTCCAGCCCCCGTACCGCCGTACTGAAAAAGGCCACCACGGCTGAGGCTGCCGGCGTTTACACCGGCGTTAAGGATATGAGCATGATGGGCTTTGTCGCCAATGCCACCCTGACCCTGGATGCGGTGGGCGGCTATACCTATATTTCCGCCATCGATGGGGAAGCCTATACCGAGCAGGGCAGCTTTACCTATGAAAACGGCGCGGTGAAGCTGCTCAGCGACGCCGAGGGCGCCGCCGAAGTGGAGGGCGTGCTGGCCAATGAGGTGCTGGTTATCAAGCTGCGGATTGCCGAATCTGTGCCCATGGCCACCGAGATCACCCTTTACAGCGATAAAATCCAGGGCGAATTCACCTGCGAGGGCGAGGACGCCGCGGGTAATGCCGTCAAGAGCGTGCTGACGCTGAACGCCGATGGCACCTATGCCATTTCCGTCAATGACGGCGCGTATACCGAGGCGGGCGCCTTTGCCGTTGCGGCCTCTCCCATGGGCGTTTCCATTACCCTGACCTCTGCCGACGGCGTGGAATCCACCGGCATGGTATCCGATACCATCAACATCAATCATAACATTGACAGCGCCTTTAATACCCTGGGCTTTAAATACGAAAAGTAAGCCCCGGAAGGGACGGGGCAATGCACCCGTCTCCTGAAGGATCAGGCCCTCTGGCAGCCGCTGCGCCGCCGGAGGGCCTGCTTTTTGCTTTTGCAGGGGAGGGGGCGCGCCTTCCATCGCCGCTGCCAGCCGTCCCGGAATGCGGATGAGGAAGACGCATTGAGAAACCGTATTGAGGAACTGTATGGAGAAGGCGGAGCGTACCCATGGTCTTTGCCGGTACATAAAAATCAGGCCCTTCGCCGTCCTTTGGGGACGATGAAGGGCCTGACTTTAAGGCGGAAATGCGGGGGAATCAGTAGCTCATGCTGACGATGACGCCGCCCATGTTATCGGTGGAAACGGTGTAATCCCGGGCAGAACGGGAAATCTCTACGGTGACGTCGCTGGCGGTATTGCCGCCCGCCACCCGGGTGATTTCGTAGCGAAGCTGGCCGTTTTCATAAATGGCGATGTGGGGATGCTCCACCAGGTATTCGATGTATTCCTCCATGCACATATCCATCAGATGCATGGCCGTGGAATGGGGAACGCCCACATAGCGGTAGATGCTCAGCCGCTTGCTTTCGCCCGTTTTGTAGGATCGATCCATCATGGTATCATTGGGATACCCGGCCACGGGGAAGCGGAAAACAAAGCCGTATTCCCAGCAATGCGCCACCAGCCAATCGGATAATTCCAGTTCATAGAATTTCTTATTCATAAAATCCGGGCTGTTGGCCAGATACCGATCCATTCGGAAGGAAAAGCCCGATTGATATTCGCTGGTGCCGGGAATATTCACCGACAGGCGAACCTTTTCATCCAGCGCAGTGCCGGAATAGCGGTCGGCATAGCCCGCCGCGGCCTCATTAAAATATTCCGTCTGCTTTTCCATGGTGCGGTAGCCCTCATCCACCAGGAAGCCCTCCAGGCCCGCCTCCTTGGCATCGGCAATCAGATTGCCCAGGGCATCGATGGCCACGGGAAATAATTTCACATCGGAGCCCGAAACCGGGATGCTCTTATCCACGCTGGAAACGGAAACCAATTCGCTCTCCGGGAAATCCGAGGGCAGGGAATGCCAGTGATTCAGCAGCAGCATGCCGCCCAGCAAAAGATCCTGGCGGCTGGCGGTTACATCCACGGCGTTGGTCAGGGGATAATCCGTCAGATCCAGAATATCCCAGCCCTCTGCGCTGGGGGTGGGCCATTGCAGGCTCTCTCCCTGCTCCTTTTTTGCCTGCTCCTCGGCCTTGGCCTGCTGATACTGGGCCGTCAGCAGGGCGTTTTCCTCGGCGGCGCGGCGCGCGTTTTCCTCCAGCTGGGCGTTAATGGATTGATCCAGCAGGATATACCCGGCCCCGCAGAGAACCACCAGCACGAACAGAACAATCAGAATGCGGCCAAGCTTTCCATATGCATTGGTGCTGCCCTTCTTTGCCATTGTCAATTCACCTTCCATGGGCGCGTGTGCGCCTGTTCTTTCCTATATCCTCTCGCATTGCCGAGAAGGAGAGATTTCTCCTTTCTATTTATATCAGAATGATTACGAAATGTCAATTGATTCCGCGTAAAAAAGACGCAAAAATAAAGAAAAACATGCTGCTTTGTTACAATTCTATTTTGAATTCATGCCGATGCCCGGGAAGAGGGGATCAGGAGATGCCGGCGCACGCCGGGAGGAGGCGGAATACGCGCAGCGGGAAGTATCCTCCGGCCAGGCGGCGGGGAATGGCGATGCGATGGCGCTACAGGAACCGCGCAGGGATGATCGCGCCGCTCTCCCAAAGAAAATAATCATTAAATATAGGAAGGTTTTTTGCGATCGGCGGCGAAATCCTTTTCCGTTCCCGCATTGTTTCCACTGTACTTTGGGGCGAAGACGCGGCGAAATCCCGGAAGGCAGAGGCTCTCCTTGCGCAGATAACGCATGTTTGACCGATTGGCGCTTTTTGTGCAGATTATTGCGCGGGGAAAAATCCATTTCCCGGGGAAAAGACGCAAGTGGTTTTTAAAATTCCATTGAATACAACTCTTGCACGAACAAAAACCAGAATATTTGTTGAGTTTTGGGACTGGTTATTTTGGCCAGAAGAAAGTATAATAATCCTAACAAGTCCGGTGTGGAATTAACCACCGTCCAGGCCGGCTGTGATAACACGGAACCAATTTGAAGGAGGATTCGTCATGTCCAGCGTATCTTTGCAGCACATCTATAAGGTTTATGCCGGCGGCGTTACCGCTGTCAGCGATTTCACTCTCGACATCGAAGACAAGGAATTTATCGTTCTGGTCGGCCCCTCCGGCTGCGGTAAGTCTACTACCCTGCGCATGGTTGCCGGTCTGGAAGAAATCTCCGACGGCGAACTTTACATCGGCGATAAGCTGGTGAATGATGTCGCTCCCAAGGATCGCGATATCGCCATGGTGTTCCAGAACTACGCCCTCTATCCCCATATGACCGTGTATGACAACATGGCCTTTGGTCTGAAGCTGCGCAAGACCCCCAAGGATGAGATCAAGCGCCGCGTGGAAGAAGCCGCCCGTATCCTGGATATCGGCTATCTGCTCAATCGTAAGCCCAAGGCTCTGTCCGGCGGCCAGCGTCAGCGCGTTGCTCTGGGCCGCGCCATCGTGCGTGAACCCAAGGTCTTCCTGATGGACGAACCTCTGTCCAACCTGGATGCCAAGCTGCGTGTTGCCATGCGTACCGAAATCACCAAGCTGCATCAGCGCCTGCAGACCACCTTCATCTACGTTACCCATGACCAGACCGAGGCCATGACCATGGGCTCCCGTATCGTTATCATGAAGGATGGCTTCATCCAGCAGGTGGATACCCCCCAGAATAACTACGATTATCCCAACAATAAGTTCGTTGCCGGCTTCATCGGCTCCCCCCAGATGAACTTCTTCGATGTGACCCTGGAAAAGGAAAACGGCAAGGTTGTGGCCATCTTCGGCGACAACAAGATCGTTGTTCCCGCGGAAAAGGTCGCCAAGCTGGTTGACGAAAGCTATATCGGCAAGGAAGTTACCATGGGCATCCGTCCCGAAAATATCGATGACGCTCCCGATTTCGTGGCCGCTCATCCCGATTCCACCATGGATGTGCATGTGGAAGTTACCGAGCTGATGGGCTCCGAAACCTATCTGTACTTCACCACCTCCGGCAAGGAAGAAAACGTCATTGCCCGCGTTGATCCCCGCACTGCTACCCGCGCTGGTGACAACGTGAAGGTGGCTCTGGATACCGCTCGCCTGCACTTCTTCGATAAGGATACCGAAGAAACCATCCTGCAGCGCTAATCCATGGCTTGCCTGGGCTGCGAAAGCGGCCCCGGAGAATGCGAATACTCAGGGGAACCACTTTCGATTCCGAAGGTGGTTCCTCTTTGCTTCTGCCCAAAACCGGATCGGGCACGAAAGAATCAAGACGATCGGGCACGAAAGAATCAAACCGGATTGGTCATGGAAGAAGGATGTTGCCTTGCGCGCCCGCACAGCCGGAAAAATGATAATAGGAAAACACCGGCACTCTTTCCTCTGCTTGCTTGGAAACGCTGCCGGTGTTTTCTCTGCTGCGATATTCCTGGCTCTTTGTCTGCTGTTCGGGGATCAGTCCGGGTTTACCCATTGATCACGCGTTTTAATTTTACACTCTCTTATCCTTTACGACGCATTCTCTCAGGAAAAACGGCGTTTAATTTCCTGCGCAAAATATTCGTAAGGAATAATCCATTCTTTCTTGCCATTTTTTATGATTGTCATTGGAAAGGCGTTCACATCCCGATTGATTTTCTTTGTGTATAGCGTTCCGTTGTCGATATAATCGTAAAACCGATAGCCGTCCATTGCCCATCGAATCAGCAAAGAATTCATGCTGGTAATCATGCTCCGATCTGTAATCCGGTCAAACACCACATGAAACGCCGACTTAAAGAAGCGTTTCAGCGCCTCATGCATCTGTTTGTCATCCTTATACATATCCGGCAGATATTCTGCGACTGCATTTGCGGCATGTTCAATTTCATCGGTTTTCCAATCAATCAGATAAATAACCATTTTGATTTCAAAATGCATGATCTGCAAACAGGTTCTTCTGCTGAAATCGAAGACCTTGCAGCCCCATTCGTAAATGCGCTGACCGGCTTCCTTTTGCTTGATTGCCTGTGCCAAGAGTGAAACCGAAGGATGTATCATCTCCGGCGTTTTCAGTTTAAAACGCTGCATGGTTTCTTTTGTTGCATAGTAAATCACAGCATCGTCCTTCTCTGGTTATACCGTCAAAGCAGCAATTATTTCCCATCCCCAGGCTGATTGGAAATTGCAAATGGAATTTCTCCGCATCGGAAAATTTATGCGGGAGAACAACAGGAAATTTGAGAATCCGAAGCGGTGCAGCTTTTAACGAACCTGAGATATTGGCGATCATCCTGCGGCTGCGGACTTTCAGACGGCAGAATGTGATCCATTTTGCTCCAAAAGGATCATGAGTTTCCGCCTGAATACCGTTTTACTCCGTTGCAATGGGATACCATTTTCATCCCTTCGGGCAGATTTCTCCCACGCCGCTCAGCACATAATGCGGGCGGTAGGGGAAGGTATTCATGATTTCCCGGGTGGTCACGCCCGACAGCACCAGCACGGTATCCAGGCCCGTTTCCACGCCAGCCACAATATCCGTATCCATCCGATCCCCCACCATAACGGCCTCGCCGCTATGGCAGCCCAGCAACTTCAGCCCCGTCCGCATCATCAGTGGATTGGGCTTGCCCACATAATAGGCGCTGCAGCCGGTGGCAAGCTCAATGGGCGCAACCAGCGCGCGGCAGGCGGGGATGATCCCCTGCTCCGAGGGGCCGGTCATATCCGAATTGGTGCCGATGAGCCGGGCGCCGCGCTGCACAAAATGCACCGCCTTAAGAATGCTCTCATAATTATAATTGCTGGTTTCGCCCACGATCACATAATCGGGATTCACATCATTCATGGTGATTCCCGCCTCATAAAGGGCGTTAAAAAGGCCCGGCGCGCCAATCACATAGGCCGTGCAGCGCGGGCTCTGGCTGGCGACAAATTTGGCCGTGGCCAGGGCGCTGGTATAAAAGTGGCTCTCGTCTACCTCCATGCCCATGCGGGATAGCTTCTGGGCCAGTTCCCGGGGCGAACGCTCGCTGGAATTGGTCAGGAAAAGAAAGCTCTTATCCTCCCGCTGCAGCCATTCCACAAAATCCCGGACGCCGGGCAGCAATTGATTGCCGTGATAGATCACGCCGTCCATATCGCACAGGAAGCCCTTTTTTGCGCGCAGATTTTCCATGCATCTTCCTCCCTTCGTGTTCCCCTCTATTTTATCAGGTATTGCCCGAATGTGCAAGCAAAACGGTATGTCAAAGACAGGAAACAGAAAAGGCCGGGAACAGCCTACTATGCGTGCTTGCCACCAGAGGCAACAATTTATGTATAGGAGTAGCTGTGCTTTTTGCTGCGCAGCTGCTCGTTGTACAGAACTAAAGTTTGAAGAAATGCTTATGCTATATGAGTCTAACGCTATCGCCATCTACATAAACTGCCTCTTCATCAGCAAGCTTAATTTCACCTCCATCACAGGGCGTATCCACCTGGCTTTCGCCATTCCAATGCGGGATGATCGGGTTATTTATAATATGCAGTCCATCCTCTAAATTGCCCGCTGCATACATGCTGCCAGCACTTATTCCGACATATACAAGACCATTATTAATTGCGTTCTCCATGATGCTATTAAATCCGGTTCTATTCATTTCACGGCAGAGAACAGCACTGTCTCCACCGCTCACAAAAACAGCATCAAATGCCTCTAACTCTTCCGCGGTTAATAGCCTGCTAAGCATAAAAGGAGATTTAATATACGAAGAATATGTTCTCTCATAATTGCTGGAAAGAATCAGTTCAAGGTTATATACAATTATATTTTCCGGAGGAATTCCCATCATCATCAATTCATCAAAGCATATGGCAATTCCTTCTCTTGCTCCATCCGTTTCAATTGCTGCAGTAGGGATATAAAGTATTTTCACATCTTCGGGTTTCTTTCCTATTTTATCGAAAAATCTGTTTTTCATATCATTCGATAAACCAGAAGATGTAAGAAACAAACATCTTGCCTTCATAATTTCATCTCCTTAAAGTTACAATCAGCAAGCTCATTATAACACACTTTATAAATAAGTGCCAGATCCAAACCGTCTACGGTATAAATCCGGCCCGCCGTCTCCGGCATATTTCCGATCTGGCCGACGGGTCATTTACCAAATCACAGTCCGCCGCTCATTCCCCGCGCAATCCCTGAGATTTTTCTTGCCCCCGGGCGGCAGCCATGCTATAATTTCGCAGGAGGAGGGATGCACCATGATGGAGGAAGCGCAGGCCAAACGGCTGACGGAACTGGCCCGGCGGGCCTGGGAGCAGGGAAGTTATGTATTCACCCATTTTCTGGATCTTGCGGGGCTATCCGTTTTTCACAGTCTGCTTCCCTCGCTGCCGCCCGTTCCCTTTTCGCTCTTTGGCGGGGCGGAGGGCTGCGAGCGCCAGGTGCTGCGCTTTGGCGATGAGGCGCATTGCGGCTATGACATGCCCTTTCCCATCTGTTGCATGAAAATATCCCCCGTCAATCCAAAATTTGCCGAAGCGCTGACCCACCGGGATTATCTGGGGGCGCTGATGGCCCAGGGCATTGAGCGGGAGCTATTGGGGGATATCATCGTGCGGGAGGAGGCAGCCTATCTTTTCTGCGAAGAAAAAATCGCCCCGTATCTTGCCGAAAGTTTCACCCAGGCCCGGCATACCGCCCTGCGCTGCATGCCGATTGATGCGCTGCCCCAGGGGGAATTATTCAAAACCCGGCGCGTCAGCGTGCAGTTATCCTCCGAGCGGCTGGACGCGCTTATCGCCCATGTATACAAGCTATCCCGGGGCGAGGCCCAGGCCCTTTTCCCGGCCGGGAAAATCTATGTAAACGGGCGGCTCTGCCAGAGCCCGGGGCAGACCCCCAGGGAAAACGATCTGATTTCCGTGCGGGGCTGCGGGCGGATGCGATACCGGGGCGTCGAGAGTCTATCGAAAAAGGGAAAATGCAATACCGTTGTGGATTGCTACATCTGACAAGCAGGAGAAACGCGCATGACTTATCGAATCATTGATTGTCACACCCATGTTTACCCGGATAAAATCGCCATGCGGGCGGTGGAAAGCATCGGGCAGTTTTACGATCTGCCCATGCAATTGGATGGCACCATCGATACGCTGCTTCGCAGCAGTCAAGCAGCCGGGGTGGAAAAATGTCTGATCCACGGGGTGGCGGTGGACGCCGCCCATGTGCGGCACATCAATGATTTTGTGCTTTCCGCTGTTCATTCGCATCCAGATCGCCTCATGGGTTTTGGCACGCTGCATCCCGATATGCAGAATGCGGAAGGGGAGCTGAAGCGGGTGCTGGATGGGGGGCTCTGCGGGATCAAGCTGCATCCCGACATGCAGAAATTCAGCCTGGGGGATCCCAGGGCCGATCGGCTGTTTTCCCTCTGCGAGGGTGTTTGCCCCATGCTGTTTCACACGGGGGACAAGCGGTTTCACAATTCCAATCCCGCGCTGATTCCGCCCATTCTGAAAAAGCATCCGCATTTGCAGCTCATCTGTGCGCACTTTGGCGGCTACAGCGAATGGGATGAAGCGGCGGCATGTCTTGCGGGTGAAAATGTCTATGTGGATTCTTCCAGCAGCTTTCCGCTTCTCACCCCGGAGAGTGCCCGGGCGCTGATTGACCTGTACGGCCCAGACCGGGTGCTGTTTGGTACCGATTATCCCATGTGGAAGGCAGAAACGGAAATCCGGACGCTGCTTTCCCTGGGTCTGGAAGAGGATGCCCTGCAAAAAATATTCAGCGGAAACCTGCTGCGAATTCTGGGAAAAGAATAACCGCGGGGCTGCGTAAGGGAAAATTATTGCAGGAGGAATTACGGCGTCGGCCTCCCAATGCCTCTTCTCGGAACGATTGTTGGCCGCCTCGGGCCGCGCCTCGATGGGGTTGGTGATGTCGGTCTTGCCTCTTTTTTCTTCCTCCTCACTTTTATGGCGTCTCTTTCCATGCTGCTCATTGTACTTTTTTCGCTGTTGCACTTGCGTTGTATATTCAAGAACGAAATTTACAGGAACGGGCCACGCAGCCTCGTTCTTTTTTCGCCGGAAGTATGGTATAATGCAGATGCCTCTGGATGAAATATCGGAAAGGAGGGCAAGAAATGGAATTGAAATTGTTTTCCCGTCGGCAGAGTGCGGCGCAGTTTGAGCGCCTGGCCGCTGAATGCGAGCGCCAGGTCTATGCCGCCTGCTATCATATGATGGGAAACCGGGAGGATGCCCTGGATTGCGCCCAGGAAACCATGCTGCGCGCGTTCCGCGCCTTTGATTCCTTCCGGCGGGATGCGCAGTTTTCCACCTGGATTACGCGGATTGCCATGAATGTATGCGTGGATGCGCTGCGGAAAAGAAAGGATGCCGTTTCCCTGGATAAAATGCAGGAGGAAACGGGCTTTGATATCCGGGATGAATCCCCGGGTGCGTATGCAAGGCTGGAGGAAAAGGAAAGAATGCGGCTGCTCAGGGAGGGCCTTGCCGCCCTGCCAGAAGAGGCAAGAAAGCTGATCGTGATGCGGGATATGCAGGGCATGCGCTATGAAGAAATCGCCGCTGCTCTGGAATTGCCCCTTGGTACGGTGAAAAGCCGCATCAGCCGCGCCCGGGAAAAGCTGGCGGCAATTTTGCAAAAATCATCGGAACTTTTTTCTTCCCGATCCGTCTAAGAAAATGAGAGGAGGCGAAGGAACCATGGATTGCAGAAAATTTTCAAATCTTCTCGAGGATTATTTGGAGGGTCGTCTGCCCGAAACGGAGGCGTCCCGCCTGATGCAGCACGCAGACGAATGCGCGGAATGCGCCGCGCTTCTGGCCCTGCGGAGAGATTGCCGGAAAATGGATGAAAATATCGTCGTGCCCGAGGAATTTTCATCCGGTTGGCGGCGGATGATTCGGGAGGAAGCAAATATGGAAAAGAAATCGCAGAAGAGAAAAACCTGGCAGAATGGACTGGCGGCAGCGGCGGCGCTGGTGTTTGTCCTTGGCGGCACGATGCTGAGCCGCGATCATCTGGGGAAAAGAGGTACGGAAACGGCGGAAGGCTATCTCCCTGAGACGGCTGCCTACTATGATACTGCCGCGCAGAAGCGCAGCGCGATGAACAGCGCCGCCTACGGCATGGCGGATGCGGCGGACTACGGGAATACGGAAGCGGCAGCGGCGGAAGCAGGGGAGGCAAAAATCATCCGCACGGCGGATTTTACCATCAAAACCCTTGCGTATGAAGCTGATCTGGAAAAAATTACGTCCATGACCGCGGACATGGGGGGAAGGGTGGAATACCTGTCCGTAAACAGCGACTGGAATGGCTCTGCCCTGCGGATGGCCTCCATGACCCTGCGCATTCCCTCGGATCGTCTGGATGATTTCATCGCCGGGGCCCAGGGGGTCGGCGCGCTGTCCGGGCTTACACAGGAAAGTCAGGATATCAGCGGCAGCTATTATGATCTGGCCGCGCGCCTGGAAACCCAGCAGCAAAAGCTGGAGCGGCTGAATGCCCTCATGACATCGGCGGAAAATATCGCCGATCTGATTGAAATTGAAAGCGCAATCGCCGATACCCAGTATTGGATCGATTATTATACCGGGCGGCTGAACGGCTATGACAGCCAGGTGAATGACAGCACGGTCAGCGTCTCGCTGCAGGAAATCAGAAGGGCGGAATCAGAAAGTATCCCACTTCATCAGCGGATCTGGGCCGGTCTGCAGGATTCCCTGACGGGCGGCCTCTCCTTCCTCGGGGATGTAGCGGTCTTCCTGATTGCCGCCGCGCCCTGGCTGCTGCTGGTGATGCTGATCGTAATTGCGGTGAAAAAAATCAGGAAAAAGAAAAAAGAAAATTGAGCTTTTTCCCGGAAAATGCCTTCGATGGGCAGAAAAAACTGATCGGTGCCGGAAAGACGAGGAAAAAGCTGGGAAATTGAATGCAGCAAATGTGCAGAAATCGACCGGGAAGTACAAAAACTTCCCGGTTTTTCTCTTTTTCGAAAAAAGATCAAAAAAATCGAAAAAAACTTGAAAAAAGGTGTTGACAGAAACGGGGGAGTGTGTTATTATAATCAAGCGCTCG
>CAZJUJ010000003.1:0-95475 GCA_964549135.1 uncultured Oscillospiraceae bacterium
GCTGAGTTGCTCTCTTGCCCGTGAACTATTTTGCGCATAATACTTGACAGTACCTCCCAATTCATGTCCCGCCGCATGCATTGCGGATTCCCTTCCGATAGAACAGCAGCGACAGCACCGTGGCTACCGACCAGCCGATAGGCCAGGCAAGCCAGATGCCCGTTGTGCCAAGGAAAACAGACAACGCCTTGGCAAGCACCACCCGAAGCGTCAGATCGGTAAAGGTGGCGATCATGAACTGCTTCATCATCTCCGCGCCGCGCAGCACGCCGTCTGCAGCGAGCTTGGCAGAAATAACGATATAAAACGGCGCAAGGATGGAAAGCAGCTCCAGGCCGGTTTCCATGGCCTCGCCCCCCGGATTATCAAGAAAGACGCTGAGCAGGGGCCTGCCCGCCAGGAGATAGAGCGCCGCCAGGGGGATGGAAAGCATCCACACCAATTTAAGCCCGGCCCGGAAGCCCTCCCTGACCCGCTCCGGCTTTCCTGCGCCCAGATTCTGGGCGGTGAAATTCGAAATGCCGTTGCCCAGGGTGGTAAGCGAGGTGACCACCAGATTATTCAGCTTGATTGCCGCCGAATAGCCCGCCATAACCGCTGCGCCAAAGGAATTGATGATACCCTGAATGATGATATTGCCGATGGAAATGAAGCTTTGCTGCAGGATGCTGGGGATGGCCACAACGGCAATCTTTTTAAGCAGCCGCCAGGAAAAGACAGCGGCCCGGCCGCCTGCCTCAATTCTGTTCAGGCGCGCAAAAACCACCAGCACGGCCAGCACGCAGCTGATGCCCTGGCAGATGAAGGTGGCCCAGGCCACCCCGGCTACGCCCATCTGAAAGGCGGTGACAAAGAGAATATCCATGGCAATATTGGAAATAGAAGAAAAAGCGAGAAAGACAAAGGGCGTTCTGGAATCGCCCAGAGCCGAAAAAATGCCGGTGGCGATATTATAGTAAAACACAAAGGGGAGACCCAGCATATAAATATCCAGATACAGCCGGGAATCGAATAGAAGATGCGCCGGGGTATTGATCAGGCACAATAGATCGGTGCAGAAAATCATGCCGATGGCCATCAGCACCGCGCAAAGCACGCCGCCCGCAATCAGGGTGGTATAGACGGCGGTCTTCATATCCCGATAGCTTTTCGCGCCGAAAAGCTGCGCCGTAATGACCGAGCAGCCGATATTGCAGCCAAAGGCAAAGGCGATAAAGATCAGGGTGATTTCATAGCCGTTGCCCACAGCCGCCAGGGCATCCTCGCCGATAAATTTCCCGGCCACAAAGCTATCGGCGATGTTATAGAGCTGCTGAAAGATAATGCTGCCAAATAAGGGCAGGCAGAACCGCCATAAAACGGATGAGCATTTGCCAACCGTCAGATCCTTATTCATTCCATTTCCCTCCCTGTTTCCTCATGGTGCGCGGCCTGCATCCGGCGTTCTTCCGAAGGGCGTGCCGCCCTGCGCTAAAATGCGCATGCTTTTTCATTATAGCGCAAAAGCGGATATATGCCAAATGGATATTCTATTTGAATCATATAAAATGGATATTGCAGAGACGCCGATGAATGGAAAAATCGCAGCCCGAGCATCGCGGCAAAGAAGCTGACCGATATGCTCTGGGGCATAAAGGCGGAGTGAGATTTCCCTTCAGCTTCCGGAGCGGAGGATCTCCTGATAGACCTGCATGATATTCTCCAGAAAATCCATATGGGTAAAATCCTTGTGATAGACGATGCGTGTTTCCCGCACCATGCTGAGATTTTCGATGGGCAGCGCCACCAATTGGCCCTTGCGCAGTTCCCGGGCGCAGGCGCTTTTGGGCAGCACCGAAACGCCTAAATTCTTTCTGACCAGATCCTTGATGGTGGCGATGTTATCCACCTCCATGACGATATTATAGTTTTCCGGGGAATCATTGAGGCTGCGCAGCGTAGAATCAAAGAGGATACGGGTGGCCGAGGTGGGCAGCCGCAGAATCATCCGCTGGCGGCGCAGGGAATCCAGCGTAACCATGGCGTTGCGGGCCAGGGCGCTGGCAGGAGAGGTAATGCATACCAGATAATCCGTATCCAGCACCAGGGAATGAAAGGCCGCATCCCCGCTGCTGCCCTCCACAATGGCCAGATCCAATTCATAATTTTCCAGCATGCTATAAAGATTCCTTATGGTATCCGTGATAATCGTTATGGTAAAGCCATGGTTCATGCCGCTGCATTTGGCAAGCACCTCGGCGGTGATATTGCTTTCCGCCGTGTGGGTAACGCCTACCCGCAGGGCAATCTGCCGCCGCTCCTTATCCGATAGATCGGCGCGCATTTTTTCATAAAGCGCCATGATTCTGCGGGCATATTTCACCGCGATTTCGCCATCGCTTGTCAGCTTCAGCCCGCCCTTGCCCCGGATGAACAGCGCCGCCCCCAATTCATCCTCCAATTGGCTGATGTGATGGCTTACGGCTGGCTGGGTCAGGGAAAGAAGCTGGGCTGCTTTGGTGAAATTCTGGCAGTCTGCAACAGCCAGCAGGGTTTGAAGTTTGGGACTGATCATAGGCCCTCCATAAACTAAATTAATTGGATGCAAACAAAATATAAGTTTACATTATTTCAAAAGCAGTATATCATAAGAACGAAAAAATGACAACGCTCCAGAGACAGAAAAGAGAAAAAGCGGATGCGGCCTCTTCCTCCGCCTCGGCTTTTCTTTTTCCCATCTTTGGGCAAAAAACGGGGGAAAGGGGCGCATGCTTCCTTTCCTTCCCAAGAGAGGTGAACGCCATGCTTGATTTTTTCAGACCGGATGCATTTGCTTCAGGCGGCGCAGCTGCGATTATTATTTCCATCGCGCTGATGCTGTTTTTAGGCTTTCTGATGACGCGGCTGACCAAGAAAATGCATCTGCCCAATGTAACGGCGTATATTGTGACCGGCATTCTGATGGGGCCCTATTGCCTGAATCTGATTCCGGAAACGGTGATCGAGGGGATGGATTTTCTTTCGGATATTGCACTTGCCTTTATTGCATTCAGCACGGGGGAATTTTTCCGCCTGTCCACGCTGCGGAAAAACGGCATGAAGGTGGTGGTCATTACCGTGCTGGAATCGCTGATGGCGACAATTGCGGTATTTATCGTTTGCTATTATCTGCTGCATGTGGATCTGGCATTTTCGATTGTGCTGTCGGCACTGGCGGCGGCCACCGCCCCTGCCTCCACGGTCATGACCATCCGCCAGACCGGCGCCCGCGGGGATTTTGTGGATACGCTGCTGCAGGTGGTGGCGCTGGATGATGTGGTGGGGCTGATCGCCTACAGCGTGGCCATTTCCCTTTCCATTGCTCTGAGCGCCGGGGAAAGCGCCCTGAATGCCGGGGATGTGATCGTGCCCATTGCGACGAATCTGGCGGTTTTCCTGCTGGGCGGCGTATTTGGGCTGCTGCTTAAGCTGCTGATGCAGGGGCGATCCAACGATAACCGGCTGATCGTTTCCATTTCGCTGTTGTTTGCCTTCTGCGGCATCTGCGCCATAGCGGATGTATCGCCGCTGCTGGGCTGCATGTCCATGGGCACGGTCTATATCAATGCCACCAATGACAGCCAGCTTTTTAAGCAGCTCAATTATTTTACGCCGCCGGTTCTGCTTTTGTTTTTTGTTCGCTCCGGGCTTTCCTTCCGCCTGGATGCGCTGGTCAATTCCTCCGCTGCGGTGGGCAGCGTATCGCTGCTGACGGTGGGGATTGTCTATTTCCTCGTTCGGATTCTGGGCAAATATCTGGGGGCGTATCTTGGCTGCAGGCTGGTAAAAAAGCCAGGAAAGGTCTGCAATTATCTGGGGCTGGCCCTGATCCCTCAGGCGGGGGTAGCCATCGGCCTGGCGGTGCTGGGGGCAAGGGCGCTGGGAGGCGAAGCCGGCATTGCCCTGGAAACGGTGATTCTTTCCTCCAGCGTGCTGTATGAACTGGCGGGCCCGGCCTGCGCCAAGCTATCGCTGTATCTCTCTGGCTCCTATTCCGCCAAGCTTGAGGATCTTGTGCCCGAGGAAAGGGTGGCGCCGGAGGAGGCGCCGCCCAATGCCGTCGAAATGCTGATCCGCCGCATTCAGGTGATTCAGCAGGAGCTGGATATAACCGCCCCCTCAGAGGAGGAACAGGCCTTTCAGGAGGCGGCGGAGGAATACTACAATTTTCATTACAGGAGGAGATAAATCATGCAGGATAGCATCGCTTTGCTTTTAGGCCCCTGGTCTGCGGGGTTGAATACCGCATCGGTGGCCCTGCGGCTGGCGCTTTCCATGGTCATATCCGCCATGATCGGCTATGAGCGCTCCAGCAAGCGGCATTCCGCCGGGCTGCGTACCTTCATCATCGTTTCTCTGGCTTCCACCACGGCGGCCATTCTGGAGGCCTATTTCTTTACCCTGGGCGCATCCTCGCCCTGGCTTTCGGCAGCGGTGATTATCGGCGTTGCCATGCTTTCCGGGTATTCCATTTTCTTTAGCTCCAAGGGGCAGATCAAGGGGCTGACCACCTCTGCCGGGCTCTGGGGCTGCGGCATCATCGGCATTGCGGTGGGGCTTGGGCTGTATACGGCGGCGCTGCTTGCCTGGCTGGCGCTTTTGTGCAGCCTTTCTCTCTTCCCGGTGATCGAACGATACCTCAAGGATAAATCCAATCATTTTGAAGTGCATCTGGAGCTGAAAAGCAAGGGCGATCTGCAGCATTTTACTGCCACCATCCGCCGCCTGGGCATGCGGATCGACGATATTGAGCTGAATCCCGCCTATCTCAATTCCGGTCTCAGCGTGTATACCGTTTCCTTTACCATCAGCAGCCAGGAACTGAAAAAATATAAATGCCATCGGGAGATCATCGAGGCGCTGCGCTCCCTGGATTACATTGCCTATATTGAAGAAATCGGCGGATAGGGCAGGGAAACGGAATATATTGCAGGTGGAACCGTTTTTTCGACAACAAAAGCGGAACGGCAAAGACGCCGCCCCGCTTTCATGGCATGATTGGATTATTCCTTGACGCTGCCGCGCACCAGACCCTTGGCAAAATACTTTTGCAGGAAGGGATACACGCAGAGAATGGGCAGCATGGTCAAAAAGATTTTTGCGCCGTTTGCCGCATCGGCAGAGGTCATGGCCTCCACATCCTCGATATTGGTAAGCTCGATGGAGCTATCCACGATGACGATGGAGCGCAGATAGGTCTGCAGGGGCTTGAGCGTTTCATCCCGGATGTAGATGGAGCCATCAAACCAGGCATTCCAGTGGGCCATGACAATGAAGAGCGAAATCGTGGCGATGGAGGGCAGGCACAGCGGCAGAATCACCCGGAAAAGCACCTTGAAATGATTCGCACCGTCAATGAAGGCCGATTCCTGCAGCGCATCGGGCAGCGCCTTAATGAAATTCATCATCAGGATGATATTATAGGTGCTGATGGCGCAGGGCAGGATAAGGGCCCAGAAGCTATTGATCAGCCCCACTTCGCTGACCACGATATAGGTAGGGATCATGCCGCCGTTAAAGACCATGGCGATCATGAAGTAGACCACGATATACTTTCGGGCGGGGAAGGTAGCCTGGCGCTGGGCCAGGGGATAGGCCGCCAGCACCGTCAGCACAATGGATACCGCCCAGCCGATGATGGCGCGCATGAAGGTGACCCCATAGGAGCGGAAAAACTGGGCGTCGCGCATGACGATGGCATAATTTTCGGTGGTGAAGCCAAGGGGCCAGAGCGTAACGTGACCGGCCATGACCTCATATTTATTGGAAAACGAGAGCGCCAGAATGTGAATGACAGGAATCAGGCAGATGATGCCGATTGCGATGCAAAGCACATAGTTGAACACCTGGAAGACCCGGCGGGCAGGGGTTGCCTTAATGGCATTGAGATTGCTGGCCATGCTTTTGCACCTCCTTAGAATACATGATAGCCGCTGAGCTTATAGGCCGCCTTATAGCTGATGAGGATCAGCGCACCGGAAATGACGCTCTTAAACAGGCTGGCCGCCGAACTCAGGCCATACTGACCGGTGCCGAAGGCGGTGCGGTATACCATGGTATCCAGGATATCGCCCGTTTCATAGACGGCGGAGGAATACATATTGTATACCTGATCAAAGCCGGCATTGAGTACATTGCCCACGGCCAGGCAGCTCATGAGGATAATGGTGGGCGTAATGGAGGGCAGCGTGACATGCAGCATCTGCTTCCAATGGCCCGCGCCATCGATGGAGGCCGCCTCGTAAAGATCCTGATTGACGCCGGATACGGCAGCCAGGTAAACAATGGTGGCATAGCCGAATTCCTTCCAGAGGTTGGTAATGATGAGGGTGAACTGGAACCATTTATTATCGCCCATGAAGATGATCGGCTGGATGCCCAGGGCGCGCAGCATCTGATTGACAAGGCCATTGCCGCTGAGCAGCTTGGCAAAAATACCGGCCAGCAGCACCCAGCTGACGAAATGGGGGAGATAGATAAAGGTCTGCACCGTCTTTTTTACCCGCTGATGGCCCATTTCATTGAGCAGAATGGTAAAGCAGACGGGCACCAGAATATTCAGCACGATTTTCCACAGGGAAATGACGATGGTGTTTTTCAGCGCATTCCAGAAGCCGGGCATGGTAAAGAGAACATCGAAATTTTTCAGTCCAATCCATTTGGAGCCGAAAATGCCCTTGGCAGGCAGATATTTGAGGAATGCAATGCTGACCCCCGCCATGGGAAGATAATTGAACACGAAGAGAAACAGCATGGGCAGCGCCAGCAGGATATACAGCGGGTAATCCATTTTCAGCCTGCGCTTGGAAAGGATGCGATCGGTTTTCCGGCAGCTTTTCTTTTTGATGGGAACGGTTGACATAGGGGAATCCCTCCTTGGGTTGAGGATAGAACGTCGCCTGACGCAGGAAAATTCAAAGGGGCTGCCGCCTGTTGCGGCAGCCCCGGGATAGCGCTGGGGTGAAATTATTTATTGGAAGCGTAGTAGTCATTCACTTCTTCGGTGATGGCCTGGCCGCCGGTGGCATACCACTGCTCCACGGCCTTTTCATAGACGGAGATATCCTCGCCCATGACGACCTTATACATGGCGCTGACCAGGGCTTCATTGATGTTGCTCAGGTACAGGGTCATATTTTCGGTGGTGGGGCCGGCGTATTCGGGGATCAGGTGACCGCCCTTATTCAGCGCATCCAGCACGGGATAGGCCTGGGTCATGACGCGGCCAAAGCCCACCTGATCGCGCTGCCCGGCCTCACCCTGCAGCAGGCGCTGATAATTGGCATTGGAGAAGGAGCTGACCTCGGTCAGGCCCGCGGCCTTGCCCGCCAGGCATTCTTCCATGCGCATGAAATCCTGGGTGGGATAGCCGGTATTGCGGAAGATGCGGAAATCCCAGATAGGATAGCCATCCTCGGCCAGATAATACTTGCTGCTTTCCTCGGCGGTGCCCTCATAATACATATGCAGTTCCAGCTCCATCATCTTGAAGATGGCTTCGGGATGCGCGCATTCGCTGTTGACCACCACGAAGGAATTGATGGTGGCGTTGGTCCACTGGTCTACATCCTCGCCGGTGAGGGTGGGGATGCGCACGGCGATCCAATCGGCCTCGGGATCATTCACGTTGGAGGTCTTGATATCGGTGGCGCCCAGCCAGCCCTCGCCAAAGACCATACCGATGCGGCCATTGGCCATATCCTCGGTAATCACCTTGGTATCGGAAACGGCGATATCCTTGCTCAGATAGCCCTTCTTATACATTTCCTGCATCGCCAGCAGGGCTTCCTTCACATGCACGGTATCAACGCCGGAATTGATATAGCTGCCATCTTCCTGCCCAAGCCAGATGTTGCCGCTGAAGGGCGTGCCGTAGGCCGCAAAAATGGGAGCGAAGGGGGAGGATTTGGAGCCCCAGGCGTAGGTGTTATCCCCGCCAAGGCCGGCATCCAGGAAGGCCTGGGCCACGTTCATCAGATCCTCGATGGTCTTGGGGGCTTCCATATTGACCTTGTTCAGCCAATCCTGGCGGATCCAAAGCACCTGAGAGGAATTGAAGGAATTGGTCAGGATGGGGAAGCCCAGCAGTTCGCCTTCCCACATGCCGGTTTCCAGGCAGCCATTCCAGGCATTGATGGCTTTGCCGATGAGGTTCTTCTGGGTGTAGCCCTCCCAGGCGTCGGTCAGATCCTGCAGCACCTCATTTTCGGCCAGCACATAGAACATGTCCTTGCTAACGATCATCACATCGGGCAGATCGCCGGAGGCCATGCCGGTATTGAGCCGGGCGTTGAGGGCGGTGGAATCCTCCGCGATTTCACGGACGACCTCGATATTGAGGTAATCCCTGTAGGCGGAAATCCAGGCGTTTTCATGGGCAGATTTGCGGTCGGGGTTATTGATGTCATACTCGGTGGAATCCACCTTCTGATCGGTGGTCAGGAAGGATACGGTGACGGGCTCCTCATACTTGCCATAATCGATTTCCTCGCCCATCGCGAAGGCGGGAATCATCATAGCCAGAACCAGGAAAAGGGCCAGAATTTTACGGGTCATTGCAAGGTCTCCTTTCAAATTTTTTGTTAACTTGATTATATCAGACAATTCTGCATCTGAAAATTCAGATTTTCATGCGAAAAGACAGATTTTTTTACCCAAGCATTTACAAAACAGCCAATATGATATATAAATAATATATACGGTAATTTTTTATGGCTGCGGAGGGGTTCCCTTGAAGTATTCCATTACCAAGCGATTGTTTGTCAGCGTGCTGGCCCTGCTTCTGCCGCTGCTTTTTCTGCAGGGCTGCGTCTATGTCTGGAGCCGCTCCATGGTAACGGAGGAAATCCGCGTTTCTGCCGTCAGCAATCTGGAATATCTGCAGAGCATGCTGGAAAGAAAGGTGCAGGATGTGGCCGACGCCTCCAATACCGTTCTGTCCCAGGCGAAAATCGGGCTGTTTTACGCCCTGCTGGCCCATGATCAGTTTGAATCCCCTTCGGCCTATTACAGCCAGCTTTCGGATATCCGAAGCGCGCTGCGCATCCTCAAATATTCCAATGATCTGATTGGCGATGTGACGCTGATTTTCCCCCTGGAGGGCATTGCCCTGGATGCATCGGGCATGACCCAGATCGATTATGCCTTTCTTGATCGGCTCTATGCCGCTGCAGAAACGGCCCCGGCCCATCTGCTCAGCGTGGAGGAGCAGCTCTATTCCGTTTCCGCCCTTGCAAGGACGGAAAGCCTGGAAAACGCCCATGTGCTGCTTTGTGTAAAGCTGCAGAAGGAAACGCTGATTGAGGCGCTGAATTCCTACAGCGAAAAGCAGACGCGCTTTTCCTATCTGCTGGGCGCGGAATCGGATTTTTTGCTGGGCAGCCGGGATGCCGATGCGGTGACGGCGGAGGCGCTGCGGCCGCTGCTGGAAAGCGCCCGGGACGGCAATGTGATCAAGCACAGCCTGCATATCCGGGATAAAAGCTATGAGGGCTTCCTCTGCTATTCCCGGCGGCTGCAGGCGGGCATCATCCAATTGATCCCCAGCGCGTATTACAATCAGGTGCCCTCGATGATCGGGCTTCTGCTTTTCCTTCTGTGCGGGGCCACGCTGATCGTGCTGTTTTCGCTTTTGCATGTGGTGCGCCGTGCGGTGGGCCGCCCGGTCAGCGGGCTGCAATCGGCCTTCCGGGAGGCAGGAAACGGCAATTTCTCCGCCCGGCTGCCCGAGCAGCAGGTGCTGGAATTTGATCAATTGGCCCAGGGCTTCAATACCATGGCAGAAAATCTGAATCGCCTGATCGATACCAATTACCGCCAGACCATCCGCCTGCAATCGGCAGAATTTAAACGCCTGCAGGCGCAGATCAATCCGCATTTTCTGTATAATTCCTTCTATTTCCTGCGCCATCTCATTTCCAGCGAGGAATATGAATCGGCAGAGGAGCTTTGCCATTATCTGGGGCTGTATTTCCAGTATATTACCCGGGGCGACCGCAATACCATCGCCCTGGAGGATGAAATCAGCCATGCCGTCAATTATCTTACCATTCAGCTGATGCGCTTTGGCGATACGGTGGAGGCCGATATTCAGCCCCTGCCGGACGCGGTAAAAACGCTGACGGTGCCGCGGCTGATTGTGGAGCCGGTGGTGGAAAACTGCTTTAAGCACGGCCTCAATACCACCGATGCAGCGGGGCGCATCCGCATCCGGTATGAGACAGATCAGACGATGCTTTCCATTTTCATTGAAAATAACGGAAACGATCTGACGGAGGAGGCCCTTTCCTCCCTCCGGCGGAGCCTGGAAATGCCTGCCGATGAGGCCACCAGCTTTACGGGGCTGATCAACACCCATCATCGGCTGAAATTGTTTTTCGGCCCCGGGGCCGGGGTGGAGGTATCCCGAAGCGAGCTGGGCGGGCTGATGGTGCGGCTCAGGCTGATGCTGGAAAAAAGCGGGCGGGAAAAGGAGGAAGTATCATGATTTTTCAGGTTCTTCTTGTGGATGATGAGCCCCATGTGGTGGAATCCATCAGCAGACTGCTCGAAACCAAATGCCCCTATGAATTGGAATTGCACGGGGCGTACCGGGCCCAGCAGGCGCTGGAAATCATGCAGGCCGGGCGGATTGATCTGATGATCACCGATATCGAAATGCCCGGCATGAACGGGCTGGCCCTGGTGCGCCGGGCCAAGGCGCTCTGGCCCGATTGCGCCTGCGTGATTCTTTCCGCCTATTCCCATTTTGAATATGCCTATGAGGCCATGGACTGCGCCGTTGCGGGCTATATCCTCAAGGCCGAGGAGGAGGCGGATATTCTCCGGCGGCTGAATCAGGTCTTTGCCCGGCTGGAAGAGGGGCTGAATCACCGGGAATGGCAAAAGTCCGGAGCGCGGCCCAATGATGCCCTCCGGCAGAGCCTGATGATGAAAATGCTCTATGATTCGCAATTGGATGAGGCCGCCTCCCGGCAGCTGGTGGAAAGCGCGGGCTTTGAGCCCGGGCATGAGGGGCTGATTCCGCTGATGGCGCAGGCCAGGCCGGGGCAGAGCATCAATCTTTCCCTGCTCAGCAGCGCGCTATCCCATTATCTGGGGGAAAAGCAGGAGCGTATCGTCTTTCTGCCCCAGACGCTCAGCCGCTGCTTTCTGCTGATTCAGCTTCGCGGCGCGCAGGATTTTCTCATCAGCAGCCTGGAAACGGTGCAGGCGGCCATTTTCAGCACCGGCGGGCAGGAGCTTTCCTTTATCGTCTCCCAGCCCTGGCAGCCCGCGCAGCCCCTGAGCCAGGTATACGGTAAGCTCAAGCGCAGAGCCGATCAGCTGGAAGGCAATTTTGAGCTTTGCGTTATGGAAATGAATAAATCCACCGTCGCCGGGGGCATAACGGTGCAGTTTCTCAAGGAATATATCGGCGAGCATATTACGGAGGAATTATCCCTTATCCAGCTATCCAAAATCACGGGCTATAATACCTCCTATCTTTCCCGGGTATTCAGCGCAGAAACCCATGAAACGCTGGTGCATTATATCGCCCGCAAGCGTATGGCGCTGATCACCCGACTGATGCTGGAGCCGGATTTATCCCTGGAGCAGATCATGGAGATCACCCATTTTAACTCCCGCTCCTATTTCAATTCCTTTATCAAAAAGGAAACCGGCCTTTCCCCGAAAAAATACCGCGCCCAGGTGGGCACCAAAGCGCCGGAAGCCGCACAATAAGAGACGAGGGAAAAGAACCACGCTGAATGCCAGCGAAACAAAAATGAAGGGCAATAGAAAAGAGAACAGCAATGCTTCTGCGTTTTGTGAGAGCATTGCTGTTTTCTTTCTTATTGCTTGTTTCTGATTGCTTCGCTGGCATTCAATCTGGTTTTTCTTTTTTGTTTCATCCAGAGGCGGTTTTCGGGAGGGCGTTTCTTTGAAGATCAAGGCCTTACTCTCTTTTGTTGCACTGGCATTCAATCTGTTTTTTTCTTTTTTTGCTCCATCCAGAGGCGGTTTTCGGGAGGGTGCGGGAGGGTGCTTTTGACGCAAAAGCATCCTCCCGCAAAATATTCCTCGTCTCCTTTTCACCCGTTCAGTCGCAGAGTGCCTTGATGTTTTCTTCGGTCAGGGGCTGATAGGGCGGCTGAATCGGCGCAGCCCCGGCCAGCGTTTCCGAAAGCCAGGCTTCATAATCGGCCTTGTTCAAGGTTTTTTCGCTTCCGTCCTGAGTGACAATAAAGAGCATCTCCGGGTTATCGGCATCAATTTCGGCAGGGTATGCATTTTCCGCGCCCTGGCTTTGCATATCCACCGAAGCAATCAGCGCGTACATCCCCGTTTCGGCATCATACTGATACAGATTATAGGGCCAATAGCCCGCCGGGGCCAGCCCGGAGCCATGCGACCATTCCTCTTTTACCAGCCCGCTGTCATAATAAGTAACGGCGGGGAAGACGGTGAGGATCGCCTCGGGGGCAAATTCCTCGCCCTGCCAGGCATAGATCGTTTCCAGATTGCCCGCCATGGGCGCGGTCACAAACTGAACGATTAATTCCTCTATGCCATCCCGGTTTACATCCATCAGCGCGAAATGATTTTCCTCGATAAAGCCGTTTGCGCTGTCAAAGCCGGTATCCCGCCCATCGGGATACACATGCTCAAAGGCAATTTGCTGCAAAACGAACTGATACGCGCCGCGCAGCGCAAAAGAATCGGGCTTTTCTTCCTTTGCAAAGGATACGCTGCCCCGGGCGCTATGGCCCTTTACGGCGATCAGATAATCCCCGGTTTCGGAAATATTCAGGGTAAAGGCCATATTTTCAAGGCCGCTGCCTTCATAGATGGGCGCTTTTCCCTGGATTCCCACCGTCACATCCGCGCTGCCCTCCTCCTGCTGAATGGAAACCCGCAGCCGCTGGCCTTTTTCAAGATGCAGGGAGGCGCTTTCCTGGCCATTCAGCAGAGTATAATTCAATTGAAAAAGCCCGGCATCAGCGATTTTGGTACCGTTCAAGCTGCTTTTTTCCTGACATCCGGTGAGAAAAAGGCAAAGCAGGGCCGCAAGCAGCAGCGCAAGCATTCGTTTCATAGGCTCTGACTCCTTATCGGTAAAAATTCCGCTCCTCAGCGATGGATATACAGCCGGGAGGGCGCTTCCTCACCATCGCCCTGGGCCAGACAGAAAAATTCCCAGCCATAGCGCTCGTAAAAGGCGGTGTGATCGGTGAACAGATAGACGGGGGAAATGCCCCTGGCGCGCAGATCCTCTACCGCCATATTCAGCAGGCTTCCCGCGATGCCATGATTCCGATATTCCTTTTCGGTATAGACGGCGCAGATATTGGGCGAAAGATCCTTTCTGTCATGAAAATCATTTTCGATCACGCCCAGGCCGCCCACGATCCTTTCGCCATCCAGGCAGAGATACCAGCCGTATTCCGTCGCATGGCTCAGATAGCTTTCCATGCATTCCAGATATGCCTTCTGCGGCACGCCCCATTTCTGATGGAACCATTGGGCGGCCTGCTGCTTGTATTGGGGCCGCTCCCGCAAGGTACAATATGCCAGCTTCTGCATGACTGCATGCCCTCCTTTTAATATAAAGCGTGCATTCTGCAATAGGCATTCTGCAACGCTGCATCTTATTATACATTTTTTCGGCGGATTGTCAATAGAAAATGCCATGCCGCCCGGCATGGAGGAGCGATGGGCCCCTTTCCGCATGCACGGGCGGCGATTTTTGTTTATTGCGGCGCTTTCCCTCCGCTGACGATGGCATAATAGCTGCCGGAGGTCAGCCTATAGACGATGGTATAAAGCGCGCCAAAGATCAGGAAGCTGATCAGGGTAACAAAGGCGTTCAGCGCCGTATCATGGAAGGCAAAGACGGTAAGAATTCTGGAAATGAAGGGGAAGGCAAAGGCAAGATGCAACCCGGCCATGACAAGGGGCAGGAAAAACACGGTAAGCATCTGGGAATTGATGCTTTTTTTGATGTCCTTTTTTGTCATGCCCACCTTCTGCATGATTTCAAAGCGCCCCTGATCCTCATAGCCCTCGGAAAGCTGCTTATAATAGATGATCAGCACCGCCGCCAGCAGAAAGACCACGCTTAACAGAATGCCCAGGAAGAAAAGACTGCCGTACAATTCGTAGAAGCTATCGCGCTCCGCCTCCCGGCTTTCCGTTACAGCCTTTTTCCAGGAAGCCCCGGCTGCGTGGAGGGAAAACGCCTGAGTCATGGCATTCATGATGTCTTCCTCCTGCGCCGGATCGCAGTCAAAACCCAGGCTCCATTCATATTCGATCAGGGAATAGCCGCTTTCGTTTTTCATGCCGTTAAGCGGCGCAGTCAGGGCAGAAACTTCGCTTACAATCATGTAAACGCTGGGCATGGTCAGAACAAGCGCCCTGCTGTCCTCCCAGAAATCGTGCAGATATTCTGTCACCCGATAGGGCGCGCAGAATTCCATGGCGAAGGTATCCCAGCTTTCCTCCATTCGGCTGGAATAGAGCATGCATTCATTGGCGCCGAGGGATTTATTTTCGCCCGTCATGCGGTTGTAATCATCAAGAGAGAGGATATACAGATAGCCCACATGACTGGCATCCACGCGCTCCGCATGGGTATAATCAAGGATCATGCCCTCCCCGGTAAACTGCCCCGCCGCCCGGGCATAGCGAATGCCGGTCAGATCGGCGCTTTCCGGCGCATATCCGGCAATGATTTTCCTTTCCTCATCGAGTTTTTCCTCCGAAAGCCCCTGAATGCCCTCAAAGGTATAGGTGATATTGATGCCGTAGGGATAGCGATTGTTGATGGCATTCTCCTCGCCGAAATACAGGGTGGTGCAGGAGGAAAGCATAACCAGCACCATGGTCAATAGAATGCAGATGGAGGCCAGGCCCGCGCCGTTTCGCTTCATGCGGTAGATCATGGAGGAAATCGATACGAAATGATGGGGCTGATAATAGTATTTCTTATGGCTTTTAAGCACCCTCAGGAAAAACACCGAGCCGGAAATAAAGAGAAGATAGGTGCCGAGAATCACCATGATTACCGCCACAAAGAAGGAAAACAGGGCCAGGAGAGGCTCCTCGATGCTAAGAGAGAGGGAATAGGCGCAGATCAGAAGAAGCACCCCCAGCAGGGCGAAAAACCAGCTGCCCTTGAGCTTTTTTTCACCGGCCTTGCTGCGCTGCATCATTTCCAGCGGCTGGGAGGCAGCCACCCGCAATAGGGCGCTGAAAAGCAGCAGCAGATAGATGCCCGCATAGAGCAGCGCCGTTTTCAGCATCGATGAAACGCCGATGCTCAAATCATAATTGACCGGCATGCCCAGCAGATTCATCAGCACCAGTTCTGCCGCCTTGGAAAACGCAAGGCCAAGGAGCAATCCGCCCAGAATGGCCAGCAGGGCGGTAAACGCCGTTTCCCAGAGCATCAGCCGTCCGATATTTCTTTTATCCATGCCCAGCATATTGTAAAGGCCGAATTCGCGGTAGCGCTGCTTCATCAGAAACGTATGGGAATAAAAGAGAAACAGCAGGGAAAACAGCGCGATGACCATAAGCCCCATGGGGAAAAGCGAGCGCAGGGTGGTGCTGCCCTCCATAACGGCAAGGGCGGGGCTTTCCAGAAGAAAGCTCAGGATATAATACATCATGATCATCACGCAGCCGGTGAGAATATAGGGAAAATAGAGCCGCCGTTTTTTGCGGATGCTGTCCAGAGCGAGGCGGGGATAAAACAGCCGTTTCATTCCTTCGCACCTCCCCTTGCCAGCATGGTCAGCGTATCGGAAATCATCTGGTAAAGCTCCTCATCGGTATGCCCGCCCCGATAAATCTGATGGAATACCTCCCCATCCTTGATAAAAAGCACGCGCCCGGCATGGCTGGCGGCTTTTACCGAATGGGTGACCATGAGGATGGTCTGCCCGCCCTCATTAATCCTGGAAAAGAGACGCAGCAATTCATCCGTGGCCCGGGAATCCAGCGCGCCGGTGGGCTCATCCGCCAGGATCAATTTGGGACGGCTGATCAGCGCTCGGGCCACCGCCGCCCGCTGCTTCTGCCCGCCGGATACCTCATAGGGATATTTCTTCATCAGCTCCCAGATGCCAAGCTGCTGGGCGATGGGACGCAGCCGGGCCTGCATTTCCTGATAGCTCTTGCCCGCCAGCACCAGGGGAAGATAGATATTATCCTCCAGCGTAAAGGTATCCAGCAGATTAAATTCCTGAAACACAAAGCCCAGGTTTTCCCGGCGGAAGGCCGCCGCCTCCCGCTCCCTGATCCGGGATAGATCCTGCCCATCCAGGCTCAGGCTGCCTGCGGTGGGCCGATCCAGAGTGGCCAGAATATTCAGCAGCGTCGTTTTGCCCGAGCCGGATTCGCCCATAATCGCCACATATTCGCCCGCCTCCACCTCAAAGGATACGCTCTTAAGCGCCTCGACCCGATTGCCGCCCAGGCGCGCCGTATAAACTTTCTGTACTCCGCTGACCTTTAACATGCTCATCTGACAAAAATCCTCCTTCCGAATTTCAGGTATCATGATACCAAAGGGGGCATCTGCTTCGCCATCGAATCGGCTTACAAATGCCCCCGCAAATCTAACGGTTTTGTAAGAAATTTGCCGCCGGTCTTTTCAGCGGAGAAGAAACGGGATTATTTTTCAAATCTTTCCCGGCCCCACCAATCGGGCATCAGTTCCCTGAGGCGGATGGTTTCCTTGGTTTCAAGATTCAGCAGAATTTCGATATCGCCGCTGTCCTGATCCAGCTGCATCATGTATTCCCGGCAGGCCCCGCAGGGAGAGCCCACCCGGCCGTCCGGCAGAATGGCCACCACCTTATCGATCTGGCTTTCGCCATTGGTGATCATGTTGGCAATGGCATTTCTTTCCGCGCACATGCCAAGGGATGAGGCTGTATCAATGCAGACGCCGACATAAATATTGCCCTTCCTGGTCAGAATGGCGGCGGCCACCCCGCCGGCCTCAATGAAGGGAGAAATCACCCGGCCCTTCTGCACCTTTCTTGCGGCGTTATAGAGCGTATTCCACATGCTGTTTTCCTCCTTATATTATTCAATTTCAATTTTCTCCCGGGAAAGATCGATTTCGATGACCGTGCCCACATCCACCGTGGAATGGGCCGAAATGGAATGGCCCAGCCGATCACAGATGCGCTTGCACAGATACAGCCCGATGCCGCTGGCCTTCTGATCCGCCCTGCCGTTCAGACCGGTATAGCCGTTTTCAAAGATCCGGGGCAGATCCTCCGGGGCGATGCCGATGCCCGTATCGCTGATGCGCAGGATCTTTTCCTCTGAAACAGAAATGCCGATGCAGCCGGAGGGCGTATACTTAAGAGCGTTTGAAAGCACCTGCTCGATCACAAAGGAGAGCCATTTTTCATCCGTAATGACGGTTGTATCCAGCGGCTCATAGGCCAGGGACAGCCGCCGATCGATAAAATCAGAGGAGAATTTTTTGACCGCCGCCCGGACGATCTTATCCAGATCATATTCCCGAAAGACATAATCCGTGCTGTCCGCGTTAAGGCGCAGAAAGGTCATCACCATATCTGCATATTGCTCGATGCGGCGCAGATCCAGGCCAAGCCTGCGGGACAGGGCGGAATCTTCATTCTGCAGCCGCAGCCGCATGGAGGCGATGGGCGTTTTGATCTGATGCGCCCAGACGGTATAATACCCGATCATATCGTCATATTTTTTCCCGGTTTCCTGGCGATAGGCAAGATGCTCCCGGCAAAGAAGGCGAATCATCTTACGGTAATCGCAGCTTTGAATGCCGTCGGATGGGGGAAAGGCAGCCGCTGCGGCATCGGAAAGGGTGACAATGCGCATCATCGCCTGATGCGCCCGGCGGGCGCGGAAAAAATCCATCAGACAGGCAATCAGGCCGATGCCCGCGCACAATAGAAAGGGATACAGCACGGCCTCAAGAGGCAGATGATACAGCAGAAAGCTGGCGGCAAATACCAGGCAGAAGAGGGCCAGCACGAAAAGCAGCCGCAGACGGTATTTCAGGTATCGGATGAATAGCTTCATTTTAGTTTTCTCCGTCCTCAATCAGATAGCCCACGCCAAAGCGGGTGGTGATAAAGCCGGGCAGCCCGGCGCTGTCCAGCCGCTTTCTCAGCCGCCCCACATTGACGCTCAAGGTATTTTCATCCACAAAGCAATCGGTCTCCCAAAGCGCCTCCATCATTTTCTCCCGGCTGACCACCTTTCCCTTATTCTCCATCAGCAGATGCAGAATGCGGAATTCATTCCGGGAGAGGGGGATTTTTTCATCCCGGTAGGAAAGCGTCTGCTCGCCGATATTCAGCAGCGCACCCCGATGCTCCAGCACCGGCGGGACGGCGGAAAAGGCATAGGCGCGCCGAAGCAGCGCCTGCATTTTTGCCATCAGCACGCGCTGATCAAAGGGCTTGGCGATAAAATCATCCGCCCCCATATTCATGGCCATGATCATATTCATATTATCGGCGGCGGAGGAAATGAAGATGATGGGCACCTGGGAAACCTTTCGGATCTGGCTGCACCAATGATAGCCGTTAAAAAACGGAAGCCCGATATCCATCAGCACAATCTGGGGATCAAAGGCGGAAAATTCCGCCATAACATTGCGGAAATTGGATACGCATTGCACCCTGAAATCCCATTGCTCCGCCTGCTCCTCGATAGCCGCCGCAATGCCCGTATCGTCCTCGATGATCAGTAATCTGTACATAGCCCTGCTCTCTGATCCTTTCCTGCTGCCTTTAATGGTCATTATAGCATAAAATGCGCCGGGATACAATCCCGGGGAGCATTCGTCCCGGCAGCCTCCCAGCCGCTGTTTTTTTCAAAAAAGATGAAAATTGCTCTTGACCGGTAGCGGCTCCCGGGTGCTACAATAAGTACAGCGGCAGCAGCTGTAAACGGAATAGGCAAAAAGGAGGAAATGCAATGGAATATGTAACCCTCAATCAAAAGGCAAAAATGCCGAAGCTGGGATACGGCGTGTTCATGATTCCCGATGCGGAAACCGAGCGATGCGTGCGGGAGGCCATTGATGTTGGCTATCGGCTCATCGATACCGCCCAGGCCTACGGAAATGAGGCCGGAGTGGGCAATGCCATGCTGCATTGCGGCGTGCCGAGAGAGGAATTATTCATTACCACAAAAATCTGGATCAGCAGCAGCGGCTATGAGCGGGCCAAGGCCTCCATTGAGGAATCTCTGCGGAAGCTCAAGACCGATTATATCGATCTGATGCTGATTCATCAGCCCTTCGGCGATTATTACGGCTCCTATCGCGCCATGGAAGAGGCCTATGCGGCAGGAAAATTGCGGGCCATCGGCGTAAGCAATTTCTATCCCGATCGCTTCATTGATCTTTGCCATTTTGTGGATGTAAAGCCCGCCGTCAATCAGATCGAGACCCATGTATTCCATCAGCAGAAAACGGCCCATGAATACATTGCCAAATACGGCGCGGTGCATGAGGCCTGGGGCCCCTTTGCCGAGGGCAAAAACGGGCTGTTTACCAATCCGGTGCTGACCGAAATCGGGCAAAAGCACGGCAAATCCGCCGCGCAGACAGCGCTTCGGTATCTGCTGCAATCGGATGTGGCGGTCATTCCCAAATCCGCCCGCAGGGAGCGCATGGAGGAAAACATCCGCGTATTTGATTTTACGCTGGATGAGGCGGAGATGAAGACCATTGCGGCGCTGGATCGGGGCGAAAGCCTGTTCTTTTCCCATTATGATCCCCTCATGGCGGAGCGCTTTGCCGCCATGGGAAAATAAAGAAACGGAGGAAAAAAGCATGCGCAAAAACTTTGGGGCAAAGCCCATTCTCTATCCCCAGCCGGTTTTTATCATTGCCACCTATAATGAGGATGGCACGCCCAACGCCATGAACGCGGCCTGGGGCGGCATCAGCGAGGAAAACCAGATCTCCATGTGCATCAGCGCCGATCATAAAACCACCGAAAATGTATTGACCCGGAAGGCCTTTACCGTCAGCATGGCCACGGCGGATACCGCGGCGGCCTGCGATTATGTGGGCCTGGTTTCGGGCAGCCAGACCCCGGATAAGGTGGCCCGGGCAGGCTTCCATACGGAAAAGAGCGAATTTGTGGACGCCCCCGTCATTACGGAATTGCCCATGGCCGTGGAATGCAGGCTGCTCAGCTACGATCCCGAATCCTGCCGCATGGTGGGCGAGGTCGTTAACGTTTGCGCGGAGGAAAGAGTGCTGACGGATGGGAAAATCGATCCCGCCAAGCTGCGGCCCATTACCTATGACGGCGTGAACCATGCCTATCTGGTGCTGGGCGAAAAGGTGGGCAACGCCTTCTCGGACGGCAGGAAATATAAGGGATAAGCGCAGGGAAACGGGATTTTGGCGGGAGGATGCTTTTGCATCAAAAGCGCCCTCCCGAAAACCATCTCTGGATGAAGCAAAAAGAAAAACACCAGCCTGGATGCCGGTGAAGCAAAGGGAAGCAAGGTGTAAAGAACGAAGCAGCAATGTCCTCACCAAATACGAAGGCATTGCTGCTTTTCAAGTCACAATTATTACTGCACCGGCATTCAGCGTAAGTGCATTCCTCCATTTTCCCGTGCGCTTTAGAGGCGATTGGGGTGAAAGGCGGGCGGCATCCGCAGGGGGCATTCCCGGAAGAGAAGGGCGGCAGCATCGGAATAATCATCAAAGCGCCGGGTCTTTTCAATGGCTTTTCGATATTTTTCCGGCGCATCAAAGCACATGAAAAAATAGCGCATGAGGGCATGCATTCTGCCCACGGCGGCGGATTCCGGCCAGGAGGAAAGATAGGCCGCGCAGAGCCGATCATGAAAACGGATGAGCTGCTCCTTGCTTAACGCCTCGCCGCCCTTGATTTCCTGGGCCAGGGCAGGATTGGCCGTCAGCCCCCGGCCCAGCATCATGGCGGAGGCATCGAGAAAGCGGGATACTGCCTCCTGATAATCCTGAAAAGTAAAAATATCGCCGTTATAGACAAAAGGAATGGCGGGGATGCCAAGTGTCAGCTCCCGGTGCGGCGTGCCGCGGTATTGCTCGGCCCGGGTTCTTGGATGGATAATCAGTTCATGAATGGGATAGCAGGAAAAAATCTCTCTCAGGCGGGGCCATTCCTCGGCAGAATCAAAGCCAATGCGGGTTTTAATGGAGACAGGGAGGGGCGGCCGGGCATAAATCTGATCCAGAAAGGCCTTTAATTCATCCGGGCTTTTCAGCATGCCCGCGCCCTTTCCCTTGCCTGTTGCCGTTCCCGAGGGGCAGCCCAGATTGAGGTTCACCTCCCGATACCCCTGATCGGAAAAGACCTGGGCCATGCCCAGAAAATAATCGGCATTCCGGGCCAGAATCTGGGGCACGGCAGGGATGCCGGCATTCATGGCGGGGGAAATTTCCGCCTCCTGGCGAACGGTATAGGACAAAGACTGGGATGGGCTGACAAAGGGCAGAAAATATTTATCCACCCCGGAAAAGAGGGCGTGATGCACCCTGCGGAAAACGGCGTCGGTCATGCCCTCCAGCGGGGCGAAATAAAGCTGCATGGATGAATGCTCCTTTGCGTTTTATGCGGCTGTATTATAGCATGGAGCGGCGGCAGAAAACAAGCAAAAGGGCATTTTTTCTCTTGCGGTTCGGCTGTTCATTTGCTATAATGGCCCTATATTATTCCGTGAAAGCGGAGAAAAGGGGAGACACAGATGCTGTTTGAAAAAAATGATACCGTTCTGTTTATCGGCGATTCCATTTCGGATTATGACCGCAAGCGCCCGGTGGGCGAGGGCCTCTTTAACGCCTGGGGCCGCAGCTATGTTGCAAATGCAGCCTCGCTGCTCAGCTGCATGTATCCCGAATTGCAGCTTCGCCTCATCAATATGGGCATCGGCGGCAATCAGGTGCGGGATTTAAAGCAGAGATGGCAGAGCGATGTAATGGATCTTAAGCCCGATTGGGTCAGCGTGCTGATTGGGATCAACGATGTATGGCGGCAATTTGATTCGCCCCAGATGCCCGAATGCCATGTGCCGCTGGATGAATTTGAAAAGACCTATGAGGAACTGGTGGAAAAAACCCTGCCCCATGTAAAGGGCATGATTCTCATGACGCCCTATTTTATGGAGCCCAACCGGCAGGATTCCATGCGCGCCCGAATGGATGAATACGGCCTGGTGGTCAAGCGGATTGCGGAAAAGCATCATCTGGTTTTCGTTGACCTGCAGGCTGCCTGGGATCAGCTCTTTGTGCATATGCATCCCTGCAATATCGCCTGGGATCGGATTCACCCCAACGACGTTGGCTGCATGTATATCGCCAAGCAATTCTTGTCCGCCGTGGGGGCTGACCGGGCCTGAGGGCGCGGCATAACAGAATAATCCATATGAAACGGCCCTTCGGCGGATGGAAACGCGCCGGAGAGCCGTTTTTTTGCTTGCCTGTTATTCTTCTTTTTCATCCCCGGTGATCATGGAAAGTCGGGAAAGATAATCATCCAGCCGCTCGGGATCCACCCATCGCCTGAGCAGCGTAAGCAGCTCCTCCTTGCTTTTGACCCCCGCCTGCTGGCAGATTTTATGCAGGCGATATTTATAGGTGCTGTCGGCGATGTAAAGCCGCTCCAGAATCTGGGCCTTTTTATAGCCCCTGAGCAGCGCCAGAACCAGATACAGCCCCGTTTTATCCAGATGATTGAGCATTTCTTCTACGCCCAGGATCTCCTTCGTCAGGGGATCGCGATAGAAGCCGGGATAATCGGGCAGCGCACCGGCCCGGCGCAGGGGCAGAGGCAGGGAATCCACCCGTTCAAAATGGGTGGATGCGCCCAGCACCATCTGCGCCTTGACGATGGTGCATTGGGCGGAAATGGCGGGATTTTTCCGAAGATAGATGGCGGTATCCACGGCACTGGTGCCCACCTGCTCATAATCCAGGGTAATGGAGGTAAGGGTGGGCTGGATCAGCTTGGACAGCAGGGTATTGCCGTAGCTGATGACATACATATCCTCCGGGATCCGCTTTCTGCGCATCAGCTCCTGATTTTTCATCAGCAGCACGCCGGAAACATCATTGGCGCACAGCACGGCATCATAGGGCTCGCAGCGGGCAATAAAGGAGCCGACGCATTTTTCAATATCCCCGTCAAAGGGAAAGACATCGCTTTCGCCAAATTCCATGCCATACCGGGCGCAGGTAGCGCGCAGCGCCTCCAATTTGGCATAATCATTGACCGAGCGGAAATTGCAGCCCAGATAAGCGATGCGCCGATGCTTCGTCTGGTAAAAATAATGGACGGCATATTCGGCCATGCTGCTCTGATTTAAGGTAATCACGCTGATATGCTCGCTGATGCCCTGGGCATGGGTGCTGAGCATAACGCCCCTGAGATTGCTTTCCAGAATGCGCTCGGCCACCTGCTCCTGCCAGCTTTCGGTTGCGCCGATCACGATGACGGGGGAGCAGGAGGGCGGCACGCGATCCAGATTTTCGGCGGAAAGCTTGTTCAGCTGCATCCGGCGATAGGCGGCGCGGCGCATGATGGCATCCACCATCAGCTGACACCAGTAGGTATTGTCGTGCAGGGGCTCGGTCAGATAATACAGGGATTTGATCATGGGGGATACCTCGCAATTCTGGAAAGAAGCAGATGCAAAAAGGGCCGCCGCGAAGGGCAGCCCGGAGAAAAACCGCCGATTAATCCCGGAGGATCAGAACGCCGCCTTCGTCAATGGGGGGAAGCTCAACACAGGCGCCCCGGCATACCGCGTCCGTTTCCATATCGGGGGAAACAAAACGGACGCTGGAAAAGGGCCTGTTCAGGGTGAGCATGGCGCCCTCCACTCTCCGATGGGCAGGATCGGTATTATTGATTACAGCCAGGGTATATCCATCGCCCCGGAGCAGCCCGGCCTTGAGATGCCGGGAATCAAAGGACGCCAGAGGAGTAATTCGGCACGAATCCAAAACATCCTCTATTTCCAGATTGGAGCGGAATTCCAGGGAGACCTCGGGCAGATGCTCCACATCCCAGGGCCACCAGCCATAGGGCGTGACGGCCCCGAAGGTAGCATTCTGGCAGAGGGAAAATGCCCGGCCGCCCGCAGCCACGAAGGCGTCAATCTCCCGGATTTCCTGTTCCGAAAGCCAGGCGCGGCGGCAGGGAATGAACAGATATTTGACGCCAAGCCGGTTTTCCTTTAGATGCCGGGCGCAGAGAATGGAGGGATTGATCTGGGCCTTTCTCAATTCCCGGTAGCTCTGCAGGGACTGATGCATATAGACGTTGATGCCGCTATCGCCCATATAGGCATCCGCATAGGCGGCGGCATGCTCGGAGGAAAGCAGGCCCACCTCGTCCCGCACGCTTTCGGCGGCGGCCAGCAGCGTGGAATACCGATTGACAAAGCGGATCATTTCCAGCGAGCGATCAAAATGCTCCGTCTTGGTGCCGTCATTGAAAATAAAGCCGCAGTTATCGGGCAGGGGCGTTTTTTCATCGGGATAATCCCCGCGCCATTCGTAATAGACAATTCCCTTATGCCCGGCGGAAAGCAGATGATAGGTTTCCTCATGCAGCTTGCGGGCGGGCATATGGGTGCGGGCATCGATTTCGATGGTCCAGGCATGCTTGCCCTCCAGCGCGGCGGCGCAGGCGGCCATATTGTATTGATACGCGGCGGCATAGAAATCCACCGCCTCCTGATGGGTATAGGAGGTAATGCCCACGCATTCCATGCCCTCCGCATTATCAAAATAATTAATGCCGGCGGCCATCACGGTATTTCCCACCGGGGCGGAGGTCATGCAGGTATAGGTTTCCTTATCCGGGGCGGCGGCATGGGTGGCGGCGGCGGTATCATTCAGGAATTTGCTCATGGCATGGGTATTGAAAAGCCGCCACTGGATCCAGGGCTCCGGGGATTCGCCGGAAAGGGGACGGCGGCGGGGCGGCTCCTCGGGCTGAAGGCCCTGGGCCCTGCGCCATTCCTGATAGGCGGCGATGGCGGCGGGATGATAATCGAAAATGCCGCTGTAGGGATAGCGGGGCTCATTATAAATCTGATAGGAGATTACCCCGGGGATGCGGCTGAAATGCCGGGCCAGGGCCTGGCTGGCCTCTGCATTATCCTTCAGCACGCCCTGATGATACAGCGTGCTTTGCATAAAGGCATTCCAGTCCAGCTTCATGGGCCTGTTATTTTCGTCAAGCATCAGATACCCTTCGTGCCCCCGCATGTTCATTACATAGCCCTGCAGACGCACGCTGGTGGCAAAGCCGTGGGCGTTTGCCTCCTTGAGCATTTCATCCACAAAGGGCGTATCCACCTGCACCTGATCCTCTTCATCCAGAAAAACCCGGCCGATAGCGGCAACCCGCAGGAATTGAAAGCCCGCCTCCCGCATCCAGGCAATATCCTTTTTCATCAGGCCCACCCGATCCCCCGAGGGCGGGGCGGGATATTTGGCCTCATGAAAGGAAGGATAATAGGATTGCCCCATGGCGATGACCGGCTTGCCATCCTGATAGAGAACGCCGTTTTTTAATTCAAACATCTCTTATTCCTCCTTCTGCGCGCAGGCAGCAAAAGTATCCTGCATGGCTATTATAGTATAGGGCAGGGGCAAAAAACAGGGCGAAAATCGGAAAAAAATTTTTGAAAAATTGGCTGGGCCAGGTTCCGGCAGCGGAAAAAGCGCAGAAAAAACGAAAATAATTCATTGCTTTAGCTTGACAGAGCAATAAAGTGCCTGTATAATAGCATCATCTTTCAGGCAGGGAGGCGAGGCAAACCATGGGGCAGGATCTGACGCAGGCATTGCGGATGGATGAAAGAATCACCCTGGAGCTGCGGGCGATGTATGAGCAATACGGCTACCGGAAATATCGGATGGGCAAATTTGAGGAATATGAATTATACCTTGAAAACAAGAGCTTTTTAAAGAGCCAGAATATCATTACCTTCCATGATCTGGATGGGCGCGTGCTGGCGCTGAAGCCGGATGTTACGTTATCCATCGCCAGGCATACCCATGCCACGGCCAAATCCAGCGAAAAATTCTATTATCTGGAGAATGTATACCGGCTGGATAAGCCCAGCGGCGGCTACCGGGAAATCAGCCAGCTGGGGCTGGAATACATTGGCAGGCTGGATGAGGTGGCGGCCTATGAGGTGGTCTGCCTGGCCCAGAAGACGCTGTCAGCCATCAGCCCCCGCCATTTTCTGCAGCTGTCCCATATCGGCTTTCTGCTTTCGCTCCTGGATGGCATCGGCATCAGCGGCCAGCCCCGGCGGGAGATATTGGAAAACATCCGCGGGAAAAGGCAGCATGAGCTGAAGGCCTGCGTGGAGCAGGCAGGGACGGCCCCGGCGGCGGCCCAGCTGCTGCTCAGCGCGGCTGGGCTCTGCGGCGAATTTCTGCCGACCCTGGAAAAGGCGCGGGCCATCGCCATCTCGCCCGGGATGACGGCGGCGCTGGATGAACTGGAGCGGGTTTATGAACTATTGCGCATCAGCGGGGAGGAAAAATCGCTGATGCTGGATTTCTCTCTGGTCAGCGACAGCGATTATTACGGCGGGCTGATTTTCCAGGGCTATGTGGAAAATGTGCCCCGGGCGCTGCTGGCAGGCGGCTACTACGGCAATCTGCTGAAGAAATTCGGCCGGGAATTGGATGCCATCGGCTTTGCCGTGTATCTCAATGAGCTGAGCAGCCTTTTCCGGGCCAAGCGGCAGCAGGATGCGGATATTCTATTGCTCTATGATGAAAAAACGGATAAGGCCGCGCTGATCAGCCAGGCAAACCGCCTGATTCAGGAAGGGAAAAGGGTGCGGCTGGAAAAGACCGTCCCGGAGGATATTCTCTGCGAAAAAATCTGCCGCTTTACAGAAGAAGCGGAAAAGGAGGCGGGGACAAATGCTTAATATCGCATTGCCCAAGGGCAGGCTTGGCGATCAGGTCTATACCCTGTTCTCCAAAATCGGCTATGAATGCGCGGCGATTTATGAAAACGACCGGAAGCTGGTATTGGAAAGCCCGGAAAAGAATGTGCGGTATCTGCTGGTCAAGCCCTCCGATGTGGCGATTTATGTGGAATACGGCGCGGCGGATGTGGGCGTGGTCGGCAAGGATATTTTATTGGATGGGAACCCCGATGTATATGAACTGATGGATCTGGGCATCGGCAAATGCCGCTTGGCCGTGGCCGGGCCGGAGGATTATCAGGAGGATCGGGAAAGGGTGCTTAGGGTAGCCACCAAATTCCCCACCGTCACAAAAAGCTATTATGCTTCCCTGAACCGGGAAATTGAAATCATCCGTCTCAATGGCTCCATTGAGCTTGCGCCCATTCTGGGGCTTTCGGATGTGATTGTGGATATTGTGGAATCGGGAAGAACGCTGAAGGAAAATCATCTCCGGGTGCTTGAAACCATTCTGCCCGTCAGCGCCCGCCTGATTGCCAATCGCTCCAGCTATCTATTCAAAAATGAAATCATCAGCCGGATAACGGCACAATTAAAGGAGGTGCTTCCCCAATGATGAAAATCATGCCGGCCGATCAGTTTCAAGCAGAGGATTTTCAGACGCCGCCCATCCAGACGGGCAATGAAATCGAGGCCGCAGTGGATGAAATTATCCGCACAGTGCAGAAGAACGGCGATCAGGCGCTGCTTGATTATGCCGCCCGCTTTGACGGGGCGGCCCTGGAGAGCATCACGGTAAGCCCGGAGGAAATCGAGGCGGCCTTCCGTGAGTGCGAGCCCTCCTTTCTTGAAACGCTGCGCCTGGCCAAGGAGCAGATCTGGGCCTTCCACAGCCATCAGAAGCGCAGCAGCTTTACCGTCTGCGAGGAAAAGGGGCGGATGCTGGGGCAAAGGATCATCCCCCTGCGCCGGGTGGGGCTCTATGTGCCCGGCGGCACGGCCAGCTATCCCTCCTCGGTGCTGATGAACGCCATTCCGCCCAGCATCGCCGGGGTCAGGGAGATTATCATTGCCACGCCGCCCGGACGGGACGGAAAAATCGCCCCGGCCATTCTCTGCGCGGCAAAAATCGCAGGCGTAAGCAGAATCGTTAAGGCCGGCGGTGCCCAGGCCATTGCCGCCCTGGCCTATGGCACGGAATCGGTGCCCAAGGTGGATAAGATCGTGGGCCCGGGCAACGTTTATGTGGCCACCGCCAAGCGCCGGGTATACGGCATGGTGGATATTGATATGATCGCCGGGCCCAGCGAAATCCTGGTCATTGCCGATGGAAGGAGCAATCCCGTTTATGTGGCGGCCGATCTGCTCTCCCAGGCAGAGCATGATCGCCTGGCCTCGGCCATCCTGGTAACGGACAGCCCGGAATTGGCGCAGGCGGTGCAGGCAGAGGTGGAAAAGCAGCTGGCGCTTCTGCCCCGGCAGGAAATTGCCCGGGCTTCGGTAGAGGCAAACGGGAAAATCATCGTGGTCAGCGATCTGAATCAGGGCGCGGAAATTGCCAATCTGATTGCGCCGGAGCATCTGGAAATCTGCGTGGACGAGCCATTTGCCATGCTGGGCATGATCGAAAACGCGGGCTCGGTTTTCCTGGGCAGGAACGCCCCGGAGGCGCTGGGGGATTACTGGGCCGGCCCCAATCATACCCTGCCCACCAGCGGCACCGCCCGCTTTTCCTCCCCGCTTTCGGTGGATGATTTCGTCAAGAAATCGCAGTTTCTCTATTATTCCCGGGAAGCGCTTGAACAGGATAAGGATCACATCATTGCCTTTGCCCGGAAGGAGGGGCTGGATGCCCATGCCAATTCCGTGGCCGTGCGGTTTGGAGATGGCGTATGAGTCGATTTTTTCATTCCGGGCTGACGCAGCTTGCGCCCTATACGCCCGGGGAGCAGCCCAAAGAGCAGGGGCTCATCAAGCTCAATACCAATGAAAGCCCCTTTCCGCCCGCGCCGGGGGTACAGGCGGCGGTGCTGGAGGCAGCAGGGCGATTGCAGCTTTATAATGATCCCGCCGCCGGGCGGCTGACCGCTGCCATCGCCAGGGCATGCCGGGTAGGGGAAAACCAGGTCATCTGCGGCAATGGCTCGGATGAAATTCTGGCCTTTGCCATGCAGGCCTTTGGCGAATGCGGGCTGGCCTTTCCCGATATCACCTACGGCTTTTATCCCGTCTGGGCGGCGCTGTACGGGCTGAATACAAAAATCATCCCTTTGGACAGCCATTTTGATATTGACATAGCGGATTACGGCGGCAATGACCGCACCATCGTACTTGCCAATCCCAACGCCCCCACCGGGAAAGCGCTGCCGCTTTCCGCCATCAAGCGGCTGCTTTCCATGAATCCCGATCATGTGGTAATTGTGGATGAAGCGTATGTGGATTTCGGGGCGGAAAGCGCGGCGGCGCTGCTTAAGGACTACGATAATCTTCTGGTGGTGCGCACCTTTTCCAAATCCCGGCAATTGGCCGGGGCGCGGCTGGGCTTTGCGCTGGGCAATCCGCCGCTGATTGAGGATCTGAACCGCATCCGCAATTCCTTCCATCCCTACAACGTAAACGCCATGACCCAGGCCGCCGGTATTGCCGCCCTTGAGGATCAGGCATATTTTGACGCCTGCCGCAGAGCTGTTATGGAAAACCGGGAATGGACGGCGGAGGAGCTTCGCAAAATCGGCTTTCAGGTGCTTCCCTCTCAGGCGAATTTCATTTTTGCCGCCGCCCCGGGGATGAATGGCCGGGCATATCAGCAGGCGCTCAGGGAACGGGGCGTGCTGGTTCGGTATTTTGATCAGCCCCGAATCCGGGATTATGTCCGCATCAGCATTGGAAGCCGGGAGCAGATGGAAAGGGTCATTTTCGTTACAAAGGAGATACTGGCATGAGAAGCGCGGAAATAACGCGGGAAACCGCCGAAACAAAAATCCGGCTTTCGCTGGAACTGGATGGCAGGGGCGAAAGCAGGATCGATACCGGCTGCGGCTTTTTGAATCATATGCTGGAGCTGATGGCCTTTCATGGCCGCTTTGATCTTACGCTTTCCTGCCAGGGGGATACCTGGGTGGATGATCATCATACGGCAGAGGATACGGCCATCTGCCTGGGGCAGGCCTTTGATAAGGCCCTGGGCGATAAAAAGGGTATTGCCCGGTATGGCAATTTTCTTTTGCCTATGGATGAGGCACTGGTGCTTTGCGCGGTGGATCTGAGCGGAAGGGATGCGCTGGGCTATCAGGTGCATTTTCCCTCCCAGAAAATCGGCGCCTTTGATACCGAGCTTTTCCAGGAATTCATGCTTTCCTTTGCCCGGAATATCAAGGCCTCCATCCATTTCTATCAGCTGGCCGGGGTCAATTCCCATCATATTGCGGAGGCCATGTTCAAGGGCCTGGGCAGAAGCCTGGGGCAGGCAGTGGCCCTGGATGCTTCCAGACGGAATGAAACGCCCTCCACCAAAGGCGTTTTATAAAAGGAGCGCACATGATTGCAATCATTGATTATGGGGTGGGCAATCTGTATTCCCTTGCCCATTCCTTGGCCTATATCGGCCTGAAAAGCTGCATCACCCGGGAGGAAAAGGAGATTCTCGCCGCCGATCAATTGATTCTGCCCGGCGTAGGGGCCTTTGGCGATGCGGCAGAGCGGCTGCGGGAAACGGGCATGGATCGATTGATCCTGAAAATGGCCTCCGCAGGCACGCCGCTGCTTGGCATTTGCCTGGGCATGCAATTGCTCTTTGAAAAAAGCCATGAATACGGGGAGCATCAGGGCCTGGGGCTATTGCCCGGCGAAATCTGCCCGCTTAGGGATGTGCTGCCCGCGGAATACAAGGTGCCGCATATCGGCTGGAATGCATTGCAATTCTGCCGGGAAAGCCCGCTGACACGCGGCATCAGGGAGGGGGACAGCGTCTATTATGTCCACTCCTATTACGCAAAAACGCAGGAAGAAAATCTGATCGCCGTATCGGAATACGGTATCCAGGTTCCGGGGCTGGTGCAGAAGGGCAATATCTTCGGCGCGCAGTTTCATCCCGAAAAAAGCGGAAGGGTGGGGCTTTCCATCCTGCGGGCCTTTGGGGAGGTGCATCAAGCATGCTGATTTTTCCCGCCATTGATTTGCGGCGCGGCCAGGTGGTGCGCCTGACGGAGGGGGATTATCAACAAATGACCGTCTACGGCAGCGATCCCATGGCGGTGGCGGATGCCTTTGGGCAGGCCGGGGCGCAGTATCTGCATGTGGTGGATCTGGATGCAGCCGGGGATGAGGGGCAACAGAATTTTTCGGTGATCCAGCGTCTGGCCCGGGAAAGCGGCCTGAAAGTAGAGGTAGGCGGCGGCGCGCGGGATGAAAAAAGCGTCCTTCGCTATATGGAGGCCGGGGTGGACAGGGTAATCCTGGGCACGCTGGCGGTGGAAAATCCAGCGCTTATGGAGCATTTGGCTGCCCGCTATCCGGGCAGGATCGCTGCGGGCGTGGATGCCCGGGATGGCCGGGTGGCCATTCATGGCTGGCGGATGATAACGGATATTGACGCCTTTTCCTTCGTAAAGGGGCTGCCCGAAAGGGGCGTTGATACGGTCATCTATACCGATATTGCCCGGGATGGGCGGCTCATGGGGCCCAATCTTGAGGCGTATGAGGAATTGCAGAAAACAGAGGGCCTCCGGCTTGTGGCCAGCGGCGGCATTGCATCGGAGCAGGATATCCGGGCGCTTGCGGAGCGGGGGCTGTACGCCGCCATTATCGGCCGGGCGCTGTATACCGGCGCGGTCAAACTGACAGGCGCCATCAGCATAGGCGGAGGGGAAAAGCAATGATTGCCAGGCGAATTATTCCCTGTCTGGATGTAAAGGATGGCCGCGTGGTCAAGGGCGTCAATTTTGAAGGGATACAGGATGTGGCCGACCCGGTGGAAATGTCGGAATTTTATAACGATGCCGGGGCGGATGAACTGGTATTTTACGATATTGCCGCCTCCAGCGAGGGCCGCGGCCTGTTTAGCGATATGCTGCGGCGCACCGCCGCCAAGGTTTTTATCCCGCTGACGGTGGGCGGCGGCATCCGGGAAACAAGCGATTTTGAGCGGGCGCTTTCCTGCGGGGCGGATAAGGTCAGCGTCAATTCCGGCGCGCTGAATGATCCCTCGCTCATTGACCGCGCCGCCCGCCGCTATGGCAATCAGTGCGTGGTGCTTTCCATGGATGTGAAGCGGGTGGCAGGCGTATTCAGGGTTTTTGCCAGGGGCGGCAGGGAAAATACCGGGCTTGATGCCCTGGCCTGGGCCAAGGAGGGCCAGGAAAGGGGCGCGGGGGAGATCGTGGTCAACAGCATCGATACGGACGGCGTAAGGCAGGGGTTTGATCTCAAGCTGCTTTCCGCCATTGCAGACCAGGTATCCATTCCCATCATCGCCTCGGGCGGCGCGGGCTGCCAGGAGGATTTTCTCACCCTTTTCCAGCGGGAGCCCCGGGTGGATGCCGGGCTGGCCGCCTCCATTTTTCATAAAAAAGAGGTTTCGATTCAGGCGCTTAAGGAATATCTTGCCGGGCATGGCATTCCCGTGCGGCGGCTCAGAGATTGAAAGGAGAAATGAAGCATGCATCCCGATGAACTGAAATTCGATGAAAACGGGCTGATTCCCGTGATTGTGCAGGATTATTATTCCAAGCAGGTGCTGACGCTGGCCTACATGAATCGTCAGGCGCTGGATATTTCCCTCCGGGAGGGGCGCACCTGCTTTTTCTCCCGCTCCCGAAAGCAATTATGGCGGAAGGGCGAAACATCCGGTAATACCCAGGAAATCGTGCAGATTACCGCCGACTGCGATGGCGATGCGCTGGTGGCAGAGGTCATCAAAAAAGGCCCCGCCTGCCATACCGGGGCGGAAAGCTGCTTTTTCAGCGGCCTCTATCAGAGCGAAAGCACGCCCGCCTTTTCCATCGAGGCGCTCTATCAGCTGCTGAAGGGGCGGAAGGAAAATCCCCGGGAGGGCTCCTATACCACCTATCTCTTCCAGAAGGGCATGGATAAAATCCTCAAAAAGGTGGGGGAGGAATGCACCGAGGTGGTCATCGCCGGCAAGGGCGGTGACCGGGAAGAGACGATTTTTGAAATTGCCGATCTTGCCTATCATATCCTGGTGCTGATGACCGAAATGGGAATTGAGCCCAAGGATATTTTTGCCAAGCTCGCCAGCCGTCATGTGGTGGATCACAAGGTCAAGCAGGAAAAAATGCAGTAGCAGCCCGCTTTCCTTTGCTGCTCCCGGACGCAGGAAAAACGCCCTCCGCTGCCCATGAGACGGCGGAAGGCGCTTTTTCTTTGCCTGAAAAGGCTTATTCCGTGGTGTAGTTATCGAAATAGCCCTGGATGTAAACGAAGGGCGTGCCCTTATCCCCGGAACCGGAGGTAAGATCACAGAGGGAGCCGATCAGATCGGTAATCCGCCGGGGCGTGGTGCCCTGGGCCGCCATCTGACCCACCAGACTGCTGCCATCCTTATGCTGAATCTTATCCTTGATGGCATCCCGCAGCGCCTCGCCGGAAAGGCTGGCGAAATCATTATCGGCCAGATACTTGAGCTTCAGCTCATTGGGCGTGCCCTCAAGGCCCGCAGTATAGGCAGGGGAAATCACCGGGTCGGCAAGCTCCCAGATCTTGCCCACGGGATCCTTAAACGCGCCGTCGCCGTAGACCATAACCTCCACATGCTTGCCGGTCTTTTTTAGCAGCCTGTCCTGAATATCCTCCACCAGATCCTGGCATTCCCGGGGGAAGAGCTTGATTTTATCCTCGGTGGATTTATTGGAGCCCAAGAGGCCATAGCGGGCGTTATAGCCGCTGTTGCCAATGGGGGCGGTCATAATATCATCCATTCCGAATACTCTTTCCGCGCCCGCCGCCTTCAGCAGCCGCTTGGTGCGATTCCGGGAATGAATATCGCAGTTCAGCACATTCTTCGTATATTTCAAAATCACCCGGGGATCATTGGCAAATACAAATTCCACATCCGCGCCGCATTCACGGATCAGGCTTTCATAATATTCCACATAATCGATGCCGGTAAAGGGATGCTTTTCATAGCCAAAGAGCGCGCGATACTTCTGGAGATCCAGCACATCACTGTAGGGATTGACGCCGCTTTCATCCAGCTTATCCATGCTGATGAGATGATTGCCCACCTCATCGCCGGGATAGCTGAGCATCATCACGATCTTTTTGCAGCCCCTGGCGATGCCCTTGAGGCAGATGGAAAACCGATTGCGGCTGAGGATGGGGAAAATGACGCCCACCGTTTCCCCGCCAAGCTTATTGCGCACATCGGCAGCAATATCATCCACCGTCACATAATTTCCCTGCACCCGGGCGACGATGGATTCCGTAACGGCCACCACATCGCGATCCCGAACGGAGAGATTCCCGCTCTCCACGGCCTCCATCACGCAATCCACCACGATCTTTGCCAGGTCTTCCCCCTGACGGATAATCGGCGCGCGAAGACCCATGGAAACTGTCCCGATCACACGGCTCATATAAAACACCTCTCAGATAAAGAATGTGTTTCCAGCGCATAGCGCTTTTACTGAGAAATTATAATACAAGCGCCCCGGTTTGTAAACGGCTTTCATGGGTTTTTTTTCGTTTTTTCAGATTTCTTGATGCTTATCCAAATTTTTCGGCAGAATTTTATTCAGTATTTGGCTGACCGTCCTGCATGAATGCAGGAAGAGAGGCAAATAAATGCCGCAGGAATGAATTATTTGCAGATGCATCCTGCAAAAACGCCATCCGCCGGAAAAACAAAACGGATACTTGCGCAAGCGGCCCATTCTGCTTATAATGGATATACAGGATCCAATTTCAAGGGAGGAAAAACATCATGCGTTTGGGCGTCATCGGATGCGGAAACATGGGCGGCGCGATGCTGCGGAAGCTATTGGCTGCCGGGCGGTTTGCCCCGGATGAGGTGATTGCAGCGGATAAAAACGGCGCGCTGCTGGAACGCCTGAAAAATGAACTGCACATTCATCCCGCCGCCAGCAATCGGGAGGCGGCGCAGGCGGATGTGCTTCTGCTGGCCGTCAAGCCCCAGTATCTCAGCGGCGTGCTATCGGAAATCGCCGATTCTATGAACCCAAATGCGCTGGTGATTTCCATCGTGCTGGGCTATTCCCTGAAAAGGCTGGGGCGCGAAATGAAAAACGAGCAGCTGCATCTGATCCGCGTGATGCCCAATACCCCGGCACTGGTAGGGGAGGGCGTGATGGCGGCCTGCCGCGGGGCGCATGTGACGGATGCGGAATGGGCGTATGCCCTTTCCCTCCTTTCCTGCATGGGCCTTGCGGAGGAAATCCCCGAAAGCCTGATTGACGCCGTCACCGGGGTCAGCGGCAGCTCGCCCGCCTTTATGTTTCTGTTTCTGGAGGCGCTTTCCGATGCCGGTGTCCGCGCCGGGCTTTCCCGGGATACTGCCCTGCGCTTTGCGGCCCAGACCATGCTGGGCAGCGCCCGGATGGCCCTGGAAACGGGCAGGCATCCCGGCCAGCTTAAGGACATGGTCACTTCGCCTGCAGGCTCCACCATCGAAGGCGTTGCTTCGCTTGAGAAAAATGCCTTTCGGGGCGCTGTCATTGAGGCCACGGAGGCCGTTATCCGCCGCGCCCGGGAATTTGGCCGGGAGGAATGACCGCATCCATGTATTCACAAAAAAGGCCCTTCGGCATTGCATGAACGCCGAGGGGCCCTTCTCTTTGACTGGGCTTTATCGTTTTATCAGATGCGGAACCAGCAGAAGGAGGTGCAGCCGGGCAGATCCCAGATGGTCAGAGGATGGCTGCTTTCATCGATGATGAAGTAGGAGAAATCATCGATCTGCACGCTTTCCTGATAGGGGGCGCTTTCCAGCGGCACGCCCAGAATGGATACCTGCACGCCGCCATTGGTGGTTTTGCAGTTGCCGTACAATTCGGGGTTTTCGGCAATCACCTGCTCAAAGATTTCACCGTATACCGGGCTGGGGCCGCAATGGATCACCAGGGGATAATCCAGATAATCCTGAAGCGCGGGAACCTCCTCCGCCGTAAAGCCGTAATCGGCCAGGGTGCCGATATACATCATGATATGCCGCGCGCCATGCTTGCCCACCAAGAGATCGCCCACGATCAGATGATCCTTTAATTCATTGTAGGGAGGCATTTCGTGGCCCTCGCGGTGATTATAGATATGATTGCCGTTGCGCTCATACTCATATTTCAGGATCATATTGGAAAGGGAATCATGGGCGGGATAGCCCGCCTGGGCATAGATCCACTGGGTGTAGCCGGAGCAATCCAGGCCGTAGATGTAGACGGAATTCTTCCGATAGAATTTGGTGGTCTCCCAGCACTTGCGCTTGGCATAATTGGGATACTGGGAAAGGAAAAGCTCATCGCCCTTGCCGCCGAACATATAGGGCACGCCATGCTCAAACATGGCCTCCACATTGGCGCCGGTGATTTCATTATAGCGGCGGAGGAAAATATTATCCGCCTCGATCAGGGAAAACGCGGCGTCCAGCAGGGGAGAGCGCTCCACCTCCGCCAGGGCAGGCACGGAAAAAGCGCCCAGCAGCGTCATAGCAGCCAACAGGCAAACCAGAAATTTCTTCATACGAAAATCCGCCCTTTCTTTGCCTGCATTTGCATCAGGCATTGGATAAATCAAATCAATTATACAGGAAACGCCGCGTTTGTCAATGGACGGAAATGAATTTGCCAGATCTTTCCTGAAAAAGGCGGCGGTTTTCCGTTTCTTTTCCTTTACTTTGGCGCAGGTTGGTGGTATAGTAGTAGCCGTTCGTCTTTTTACAAACTGGAGGGGGAAAGAAAAATGAAACCGGAATTATTCCTGAGCCTAAAGCATTATGACAAAAAGAATCTGCCCAGCGATCTTCTGGCGGGCCTGATGGTGGCCATCATCGCCCTGCCGCTTTCCATCGCCCTGGGGCTTCAATCGGGCGCTACGCTGCAGACCGGCATCATGACCGCCATCGTGGCCGGCTTTTTCATCAGCCTTCTGGGCGGCAGCCGCTATCAGATCGGCGGGCCCACGGCGGCCTTTGTGGTGATTATTCTTGGCTATCTTCAGGATCCCGCCATCGGGGCAACCGGCCTGGCCCTTGCCTCTATCGCCGCCGGGGTGCTGCTGATTCTGCTGGGGCTTCTCAGGGCCGGCGGACTGGTGCGGTATATTCCCTATCCCATTGTGATTGGCTTTACCACTGGCATCGGCATTACGCTTCTGACCGGGCAAATCAAGGATCTGATGGGCCTTACCCTGCCCGATGGGGTGGGCGGCGATTTCCTTTCCAAGATTTCCGCCTGCATAAGCAACGCCTCCACCCTGAATATCTGGACGCTGCTCATTGGGGCCGTTACCATTGCGCTGATCTATCTGATTCCCAAAATCAATAAGAAATTGCCCGCGGCCTTCTGTGCCATTATCATTGCCACGCTGCTTACCCTGCTGATTGATGCGCTTACGGGCGGAAGATCCGGCATTGCCACCATTGGCTCCACCTATGGCGAAGTAAAGGCGGAATTCCATCTGATGGATCTGAGCGGCCTTACCCAGGTACAGGCAGGAAAGCTGATTCTGCCCGCCGTCATTATTGCCTTTCTCTGCGCCATTGAAAGTCTGCTTTCCGCCACCGTGGCCGACGGCATGACGGGCAGCGAGCATAACCCCAATCAGGAATTGATCGGTCAGGGCGCAGCCAATATCGCCTCGGCGTGCCTGGGCGGTCTGCCCGCCACCGGCGCCATTGCCCGTACCGCCGCCGGGATCAATAACGGCGCAAAATCGCCCCTGACCGGCATTTTCCACGCCCTGTTCCTGCTGGTAATGTATGTGGTGCTGATGCCCGTCATGCGCTTTATCCCCCTGACCGGCCTGGCAGCCATTCTCATCACGGTTTCTATTCACATGGCCAATTTCCCCGTTTTCCTGCGGCTTGCCCGCTTTGGCATCCGGGACAGCATCGTGCTGATTGCCGCTTGCCTGCTGACCGTCTTTATGGATCTGACCTACGGGGTCATCGGCGGCTTTATTCTCTGCTGCCTGATGAATATCCCCAATCTGACAAACCCGGCCAGAATCGTATCGGATGAGGAAAAGGACGGAGAGCTGATCGCACGGGTGGAGGGCCGCATCTGCTTTATCAGCGTGAATCGTTTGGTCGATTATATTGGGAAAAAGGCCGAAAACTATGACAGGCTTACGCTGGAGCTTTCTGCTGTGAGCCGCATTGACGTAACCGCTGCCGAGCGCCTTTCCAAACTGGATAAAAAGCTGGCGCGGAAGGGGAAAAGCCTTTCCTTCCTGCATCCTGCCCAGGCCGTGCAGGGCCGCTATGACCGCTTCGTCCGGGAAATTCTCAAATAATTGAATTTTCTTCCGGGCAGGATTTGACGGATAGGCAAATACATGCTATAATGAATCGTTCATAATATGCATTGATCCTATTAGGAGGGATTTTCAAATGTCTGGACACTCCAAATGGCACAATATTCAAGCGAAAAAGGGCAAGACGGACGCGGCACGCGGCAAGATCTTTACCAAGATCGGCCGTGAAATCGCCATCGCCGTGCGCGAGGGCGGCGCAAACCCCGAATCCAATGGCAAGCTCAGGGATATCATTGCCAAGGCCAAGGCCAATAACATGCCCAATGATAATATCAAGCGCTCCATCAGCAAGGCTGCGGGCGAAGGCTCCGGCGCCGTATATGAGGAAATGACCTATGAAGGCTATGCCCCCGGCGGCGTGGCCATCATCTGCCAGATCGTAACCGATAACCGCAACCGCACCTCCAGCGATGTGCGCCACATCTTTGATAAGAATGGCGGCTCTCTGGGCACCCCCGGCTCCGTCAGCTACATGTTTGACAGCAAGGGCGTAATCGTAATCGAGCGGGAGCCCGGCATGGATGAGGATGAAATGATGATGACCGCGCTGGATGCCGGCGCGGAGGATATGAAGGCTGAAGAGGATGTATTTGAGATTTACACCGCTCCCGCCGATTTCTCCGCCGTCCGTGAGGGGCTGGAAAAGGCGGGCTATGCCTTCCTTTCCGCCGATCAGCAGATGGTGCCCCAGAATACCATCGCGGTGGATGATCCCGATACCGTCGCCAAGATTCAGAAGCTGCTGGATATGCTGGATGACAATGACGATGTGACCGAGGTCTATCATAACGCCGAGCTTCCCGAGGAAGAGGAAGAAGAATAATTCTCATTCGCTTTTCAGGCGGGATAGGAAGAAACATGCGCGCTTTTTTCAATCGTTTAACGCTGCTGATTGCATGCTGCGTTTTCCTGTTTGGAAACGCGCATGTTTCTTTTGCGGATAATCTGACGCTAATGGAGGCGTATTTTTCCGGGGAAGAGGGCTATTCCGGCATGGTAGAGGTGCCCGGCAAGGGAAAAATGCGCTATTATGCCCAGAATGATCCCCTGTGGGGCGCGCTTGCCTATGAAAAGGCCGATACCGATTCCCGCAGGCCCTTTCGGGATTCCGGCTGCAGCCCCTCTGCCGCTGCCATGGCGGTAGCCGCCCTGGTTCCGGAAACGGAATTATCCCGCATCAGCGATTATGCCAAGCGGCCCTATTCCCTGTGTACCTGTTCGCTGAATAAGGAGCGCTGCAATAAGCGGCATAGCCGCTATCTGCTCACCTCGGATCGGGATTTTGCCCGCTTTCTGCCCCTGGTATTCGGCGATTTTGCTACGGGGAATAATACCTTTGGCGTATATAGCCGGGCTGTTTCCGCCGGAACGGGCACGGGATATCTGCAGCCGATTGCAAGGCTTTACGGGCTGTCGCTTTCCTTTACCCCCGATTATGATGAGGCCCTGGCCGCCATGGATCGCGGGGCGGCGGTGGCGGCGCTGGCCGGGCGCGGCGGCGTGTTTACGGATACGGGGCATTATGTGTTTCTGGCCCATTATGACGCGGAGCGGCTGTATGTGCTGGATCCGCTGCTGCGGGAGGTTTACAAAACCAATGCCAGCAGCAGGCTGGAAATTCTGCAGCCCGGGCTGGTGGCGCTGACGCACAAAAATGTATCCTATGTCCGCTTCAGCAATTTTCTGATTTTTGAGCGTCTGCCTCAGCAGGCGGATGAAGACGGCCTGGAGTAATCCCGGCCGTTATTTTTTTGCATGCCGGGGAATGCCAGCCTGGCCCATGCAGTCTCGCAGCCTTGCCTCCGGGCATCTAAGCAGCGCCGCGCAGTATTCGTTTTCATCCAGTACGCCAAGGGGCCTGAGCCCGTCCTCCGAAAGCACCACCAGCAGATGATATTCCCCTGCGCTCATTCGCCCAAGAACGGCGCGCACCGGCGTGCTTTCCCCGGCTGCCAGCATTTCCATCGGCAGGATGTCTCTCTGATCCAGCCGCTGCCGCCGGGAAATCAGCGCCGTTACATACCGGGCCGTTCCCTGCCTGCTTTCCAGGGATGCAGCGTAAAGCAGATACATCCCCGCAAAGGCCGGGGAAAAATTGATCTGCCCCTGAAAGGCAAGAAAAATGGAAAGCAGGCAAAGCAGCACGCCCAGCACGCTTCCCGCCAGCGTAAGCATTTTCGTCGCCCGGGAATAGGGGAGAAGGGCATGCAGCGCCGCCCGCAGCATCCGCCCGCCGTCCAGCGGCAGCGCGGGGAGCAGATTGAGCAAAAGCAGCAGCAGATTGCTTCTGGCAAAAGCGGCGGAAAAAGCCATGCCGGCAGAGGAATGCCCTGCCAGCCAAATGGACAGGGCGCAGCCAAGCAAACTGAATAATGGGCCCGCCGCAGCCAGCAGAAAGGCAGAAAGCGGGGGAGAATGCTCCATATTTTCAATGGCAATCACGCCGCCATAGGGGGTGATTTCAATGCTTTCCACCCGCAGCCCGATGCATTTTGCCATGAGAATATGGCCGCTTTCATGCAAAAGCAGCGCAAGCAGGGCAGGAATGAGCCGCGCCCCCGCGCCGGTAAAGCAGGTAATCAGCCAGAGCAGGGGCAGCACCCCGTGAATTTTCAGCAGCGTGCCCCGGATGCGGAGGCTCACAGCCCTGCCTCGCTGCGCGGGGCCATCACCCCGCTGGGATCAATGGGCAGGCCGTTTCTTCTCACCTCTATCAGCACCTGCCCCTGGGCGTCCCCGGCGCCGATGCAGCTTTTTTCCGTCACCTGATCCCCTTCCCGGACATAGACCTCCCGCAGCGCATAGCAGATGATTTCAAGCCCGTCCTGCCCGCGGATCCTTACGATTTTTTCCTCATCATTTCCGTGGGCCAGGCTCATGACCTGCCCGGAAAGCGGCGCATAGATTCTGCCGTCCCCGGCGCTTTCATAGCCAAGATACGGCTCTTTTGCATTCCAGGCATGGGAAAGGCTGCCGCTGCAGGGGGCGGTCAGCAGCCCCGCCGCATCGCCTTCAAAGAAAACCGCCATGCTTTCGGGAAAAAAGCGGCTGACGAAGCTGATTTTTCCCAGGCCATCCCCCCAGCTCTGATCGATGATATTCTGTACGCCCGTAAGCACGGTTTCGCCGCTGGGCAATTGGGCATTGCGCACGGCGACAATGGTCAGCATGAGCATTCCCGAAAGCGCCAGATTGCGGGATAGCCGCTCCCGCCAGGAATAGGCCTGCTTTTCCGGCAGATAATGGAGCAGCGGCTCTTTGCTCTCCGTTTCGTTCTGCCTTATTTCTGTGTCCTCCATCATCCGCTTGATCATGGGGCAATCCCTCCCTTTCATCCTATGGTATGTGGGGGAAAGGGGCGGCATGATGAAAAAACTTTCTTTCGGCAGCAATTGCTTTTCCATACAAGATATGGTATAGTATCATGGCAGTTTATCCTGAATGGAGGCTCAAGAAAGCAATGAGCGAGGCTCTCAAGGCAGTTGATATTTTTACGGACGGCGCATGCTCCGGCAATCCCGGCCCGGGCGGCTGGGCCGCGATTTTGCGTTATGGCCAGCATGAAATGGAAATCAGCGGCAGCATGCCCCAAACCACCAATAATCGCATGGAGGTTTTTGCCGTCATCAGCGCCCTGGGCAAGCTGAAAACCCGCTGCCGGGTAACGGTGCATTCCGATTCGGCGTATCTGATCAACGCCTTTAATCAGCATTGGATCGATAACTGGCAGAAGCGCGGCTGGAAAACCAGCGATGGCAAGCCGGTAGAGAATCAGGATCTCTGGCGGCTTTTGCTGCTTACCATTCAGAAAAAGGGCCATGTGATGACCTTTAACAAGGTCAAGGGCCATGCGGATCACCCGGAGAATATCCGCTGCGATGCCCTGGCGCGGGAGGCCATCCGCCAGTATCTGTCCCGCAATCCCGATCTGGGCGATCCGGACGAAATAAAGATTGTGCACTCGCAGGAATAAAACAGGTTTCCCTATGCCATGAATTCTTGAAATACCGGGGAGGAAAGCCGGAATGAAGCTGGAAAAATCCTGCGGTGCCGTTGTCTATACTGTACGCAGCGGTGAGCTTCTGTTTCTGCTCGTGCAGGAACGAAGCGGCGCGTACAGCTTTCCCAAGGGACACATGGAGGGAAACGAAACGGAAATCGAAACGGCGCGGCGGGAGATTTTAGAAGAAACCGGTCTGCGCCCTGCTTTCCGCCCGGGCTTTCGGGAAACGGATGCATACGATCTGCGGGAAGCGCCAGGCACGCGGAAGCAGGTGGTCTATTTTCTGGCCGAATGCGGAGAGGAAAACGCCAGCCCCCGACCGGGCGAAATACGGAAAATCGAGCTGCTGCCCTATGATCAGGCCATGCAGCGCTTTTCCTATGAGGGCACAAGACGCGTGCTGACAGCCGCCTATCACTTCCTGCGCGGCGAATAAAGCAGAGCCATCCCTTTGGCTCTGCTTTTTGCTTGCCATGAAAAGCCAGGACGCCAGGGGAGAGACGGCATTGCCTGATCACAGGGGCTTTGCGCCGGTATTCCTTTCGGTTTTGCTACCACGGCCCGAAAGCCCCTTTCGAGGCATAGACGATGAAAAGATCCTGCCAGAAAAGCAAGAACCGTGCTGCCAAGCAGCCGCAGCGCGAAATCCAGCGGATTGGCGCGCCCGGGGCACGGCTGGCGCGGTATGAGGATATGGTCGCGCTCAATCGCAATAGGATGATTGGGCGCAGCAAGCGCGGCCCTGTGCGGCTGGTTCATTGTGCGGAAGTGGATTGAACCCCGGCATTAACCATTGAATACCAACCCGGGAAATAAATGTGCCTTTTTTCAATGGAAAATGGTGCGCTTTATCAGACCCGATGGAAAATGGCGCACGTTATCAATTTGCCTTTCCCATAAAGCAGCTGCACGATCTGCGCGTCATATTTGCTCTGGGTACGGCTGGCGCGGATAAAGGGGGTTCCGCGTGCTTGGCACCAATCATACGAGCTTTGACGCGATTGGCACGCCAGATTTCGCTTGGCGTGGCTGGCACGTCATGTTTTGTTCTGGCGCAGTCGGCACATCACGCTAACCTTGTTTTACGGGCTGTGGCGTGCTTGGTGCGTTATACGGCAGTTCTGTTGCCGATGATTTATCATAGTCAGCGCGTCATATGCGTGATAAAGATTCCGTGTGCTTGGCACATAAAACCGGCTTTGGCGCGCCTGACGCATTGCACAGCAGTTCCGGTGTAGCTGGCGCATCGCAGGGGGAGGACGTCCGTCAGCAATAGAATCCAATCCGAGGAACATCATTTTCTTTCCATAAAGCAACGCTGACGCGATTGGCGCGTCATATTTGCTCTGGTAAGCTGATGCATGGTAAAGATTTCATGTGCTTGGCGCATAAAACCGGCTTTGGCGCGCCTGACGCATTGCACAGCAGTTCCGGTGTAGCTGGCGCATCGCAGGGGGAGGACGTCCGTCAGCAATAGAATCCAATCCGAGGAACATCATTTTCTTTCCATAAAGCAACGCTGACGCGATTGGCGCGTCATATTTGCGCAGGTACGGCTGATGCGTGGTAAAGATTCCGCGTGCTTGCCGCATTTGCACCGGTGCGGCAGAAGCGGATATGGTTTCCACGCGCTTGGACATCATACAGACTTTGATACGATTGGCACGCCAGATTTCTGCTTGGCGTGGCTGGCACGTCATGTTTTGTTCTGGCGCAGTCGGCACATCACGCTAACCCTGTGCAATTCTTCGATACGTTTTGCAAGACCCAACCATGGGCGGCGCATTTACGGGCTGCGGCGCGGCTGGTGCGTCGCGGGGAAGGGGTTACCCGATCCAATAATCGCCCGGCAGTCATCTCTGTAACTATTCGCAAAAGAATACTTTTACGAATAGTATTGACGTTTAGGGGAGGTATATGCTATAATTGGAACCGTGGATTCCGTGATTCCGTAGTTTCGTGATTCCGTAGTTTCGTGATTCCGCGCTCACGTGGTTCTATGGTTCTGCAATTCTGTGATTCTATGATTCCACGGTTCTATGTTTCCGTGATTCTATGGTTCCGTGATTCTGCGATTCTATCGTTCCGTTTTTTCTGAGATGCTTATTGCTTTCGCTGCGGGCGCACAAAAACATCCGCTGGAATGCATCGCCGCGGCGCGCAATCCTCCAGCCGCTTGCCGCAGCGAGAACGCATTTCACGGCCACGCACCAGGCGTCAGGCACAGAAGCCCCTCTTCCAAGCAGCCGCGCTTTGACCTGATGACTGCGCGAAAATTCCTATCACTTTACTCGGAATCTCCTCTGTTTCGCAGCCACAAATCAGCCGGAGAATCCACGCTTCCAAGCAGTACGCGTTCGCCGCTTCTTTCCGGGATTTCCCCCATCAGGCGCGAAATACAGCGGAAATAATGATTATATCGTTTATGATATAATTGCCTTTCCGTCCGCCGCGCCTACACAGGCGGCCTCGCTGCCCATTCATCCCGCCTTCCTGTTTCGTTTATTGATGGGATCCTGCGGTGGATTTCTTTCCCATCCGCCATATCTTTCCATGGAGATGATTTCAATGCCCGAACCGATGAGCTATCACGCCCAGATGGATGCAAAACGCATGGAGCGGCTGCGGCTGCTGCAAAAGGAATTGCCAGCTGTCTGCACGGATTTTTTCCGTTCCATTGCGCAGACCACCTCTACCCTGACCCGCCTGGCCTATGCCTATGATTTCCGGCTGTTTTTTCAGTATCTCACCAGCGAAAACCCCACCTTTGCAGATATCGAGCCCCGGTTTATGACCGATCAGCATTTCGAAATGATCAAGCTAAGGGATATTGACGGCTATCAGGATTATCTGAGCCAATATTATGTGACCGACGAGGAAAATGGCGAAGCCCATCTGGTGCAGAATCATGAATTGGGCATCATGCGGAAATTATGCTCGCTGCGGTCGTTATTTGAATATCTATTTAAAAACGGCCATATTTCGGCCGATGTCACCAAGCTGATCACCCTGCCCAAGCTGCATGACAAGCCCATTCTGCGGCTGGAGCCGGATGAAATGCAGAAGCTGATGGACACGGTGGCCACCGGCGAGGGGCTGACAGCGCGGCAGCAGAAGCTGCTTCGCTTCACCCGTACCCGGGATACGGCCATGCTGCTTCTGTTTCTGGGCACGGGTATCCGCGTCAGCGAATGCGTGGGGCTGAATTTGGAGGATCTGGATTTTGATCTGAACGCCTTTCTGGTAACGCGAAAGGGCGGCGATCAGAGCATTCTGTATTTTCCGGATCAGGTATCCGCTGCGCTGCAGGAATACCTGACGGAGCGGGAAAAAATTATCCCGCTGGAGGGCCATGAGGACGCCCTGTTTCTCTCCCTGCAAAAGCGCCGGATTACCCAGCGGGCAGTGCAGAATCTGGTCAAGAAATACGCCCAGGTGGCGGCCCCGCTCAAAAAGCGCATCAGTCCCCATAAGCTGCGCTCCACCTTCGGCACCAATCTTTATCAGGAAACCGGCGATATTTATCTGGTGGCAGATGTGCTGGGGCATTCGGATGTCAATACCACCCGCCGCCATTATGCCGCCATGAGCGATGCCAATAAGCGCAAGGCGGCCCGGGCGGTGACCCTGCCCACCACCGAAAATAAGGAATGATCTGCAGCCTATCAGGCGCAGCCGCCCATCCCTGCAAGATTGCCCGCTTCCGCCCGATGCAAACATGCAGCAGCAGCCAAAGCGGCATAATCGGCAGAGAAAAACGCTGCCCGGCTCAGTTCAGCTTTTTCTTGTCCTCCGGCAGCTGAATTTTATCAATCAGGATCCCCCGGTATTCCTCATCCCCCTTGACGCACTGCATGCAGTTATCGCAGATTTTATCAGGATCCAGATCGCACCGGTCGCATTCCCCGCAATCGATGCATTCCCGATCATACAATACACATTTCATTTGCTTTTCCTCCCGTTTTTCTCTTGTCAAACATTTGTTTGCATGCTATAATATTTTATAGCTGAATGGAAAGGATGTGCTGCGCGATGCCCAGGCGGCCCCATGGGGATACACAACAACGCATACTTGATTATATCGAAAATTACATCGAAGTCAATGGGTATCCGCCTTCCGTTCGCGAAATAGGCCAGGCGGTTGATCTGAAATCAACCTCCACCGTCCATGGTCATTTGAACCGCCTGGAGAAAAAAGGCCTGTTGCATCGGGAGGCCATGAAGCCGCGCACCATCGATATTACCCGAAGCGATAAGCCCCAGATGGTAAAGCTGCCGATCCTGGGCAAGGTGGCGGCCGGCGTGCCGATCCTGGCGGAGGAAAACGCCGATGGCTATGAAATGCTGCCGGACAGCATCGTGGGCAGCGGGCAGCATTATATTTTGGAAATCCGGGGCGAAAGCATGATCACCGCCGGGATCATGAACGGCGATTATGTGGTGGTCAAGCGCCAGCAGACGGCCCAGAACGGCGATATTATCATTGCCATGATCGATGACGAGGCCACCTGCAAGCGCTATTTCAAGGAGCCGGATCGGATCCGCCTGCAGCCCGAAAATCCCCGGATGCATCCCATGTACGTCCGCTCGGTGGAGATTCTGGGCAAGGTGGTTGCCGTCTATCGGAAATACGGAAAATAAACGGTGCAGCCATGGGGATTTTTCTGCGCATCCGGATGGCAATCCAGCGCTGCAGCCATCAAAAACGGCCTTTCGCCACCTCTTGTCATTAGAGGAAGCGAAGGGCCGTTTTTCGGCGCGTAAAGGCGGAATGCAGGCCCTCCCCGCCGGGAAAGCCACCGCCATTTCATCGGTTTTGTGACAAAGCGCGGCCTGTAAGCCGGGTTCTGTTGAAAATGGCCATCTATCTAAGCGTGAAGTCGCCAGCACGCTTGAGCGATACTGCGGGAACAGGACGGGCCGCCCTATGTGTTCCCTACATCTTGCACCGAATGGGGTTTACATGACGGCACAGTCGCCAGGCCGCCGGTGCGCTCTTACCGCACCTTTCCACCCTTACCGCGGCTGCCCGCGGCGGTATCTCTCTGTTGCACTTGCCTTGGAGTCGCCTCCACCAGCCGTTAGCTGGCATCCTGCCCTGCGGTGCCCGGACTTTCCTCATGCCTGTTAAGCACGCGGCCATTCAGCCGCCTTTGTCACAAGGGGTATTATACATCGTTTTTTTCATTCCGTCAATTGCCATGCGGCAATCTTTGGCTCTGCCGGGTCAGGGCTTCCTCCCCTTTCCCCCGTTTTGCTTGATTTGCTTCTGATATTTGGCAATGATCTTTTTCTTATTCTGCGCTTCATCTTTTCCTATCTTTGTTTTGCGGCGGGCTTCCTTTTGCAGCGCCAGGTATTCCTCCAGCCGCGCCCTTTCCATTTTTCCCTTTGCAATTGCCGCCTGCACGGCGCAGCCCGGCTCCCGGGTATGGCTGCAATCCCGGAAGCGGCATTTTTCTGCCAGACCGGCGATATCGTCAAACACCGCCTCTACGCCCTCTTCTGCGTCCATGAGGCCTATTTCCCGCATGCCCGGCGTATCCAGAATCCATTCGCCTCTTTCCAAACGAATCATCTGCCGATGGGTGGTGGTATGCCGCCCCTTGCTGTCATCCTCCCGGATGCCGTTTACATCCATGATTTCCCGGCCCGCCAGGGCATTGACCAGCGTGGATTTGCCCACGCCCGAGGAGCCAAGAAAGGCCGTAACGCTGCTCGGGAAAAGATACTGCCGGATCGAATCCAGGCCCCAGCCCTGGGCGGCGCTGATGGGATGGATGGGGCAATCTGCAATTTCCGCCTCGATCTGGGCAGTATAGCGCCCGATATCGGGGGCAAGATCGGCCTTGGTGATGACCACGGCATAATTAGCCCCGCTGGAACGGGCGGCAGACAGATATCGCCGCAGCCGCTTGATATTGAAATCATGATTGGCGGAGGTAAGAATCAGCACGGTATCGAAATTGGCGGCGACCGCCTGCCCCCGGGGATTCCAGGGATCATAGCGCTGAAAAAGGCTCTTTCTTGGCAGGGTGCGCAGAATCTGGCTGTCCCCTTGGGCATTCCATTGGCATTCCACCAGATCGCCCGCTGTGGGATATTCCTCAAAGGCCTCATGAAGATAGACGGAGGTCTTGAGCCGGGCAAAAAATTCGCCCCGGTCATCGCTGAAAAGCTGATAGCGCTCCTTATGCACCGCCGTAATGCGGGCGATGATATTTTCCTGAACGGTATTTTCCTGAACAGTATTTTCCTGATACAATGGGATTTCCTCCTGACGTTTTCTTGCTTTCCGGCGCGGTTTTTTGCAAGCAAAAAGCCCACAAAGCAGCCTTGCGGCTGTCTGTGGGCAGAGATGCTCAAACGCGCGTCAGGTTACTTGGAAAGGGCATTGCAAATAAAACAGCGGACGATGCTGCTTCCTCTGCGCCCGGGATATGGGGTTATTCCTTCATGGCCACCGAATCCATCATTTTCTGCATCATCTTACATATCCCCTTTCGCCTGATTGATTTTATGAAATCGCCGGGAGGCGCCGATCAGATCACGATCAGCAGCCGTCCGCAGGTTTCACATTCCACAAATTCCCCGGCCTTGACCCGGCGGGAAACCGCAGAGGGCAGCGACATATTGCAGCCGCCGCACTGATCCCCGAAAAGCCGGGCCAGCGGCGGAACGCTATGCAGCTTGATGGTCTTATATTTCTCCATAAATTCGGGAGAAATGGGCTTGGCCTTTTCCTCCGCTGCGGCGCGCAGGCCATCCAGCTCCTTGGCCTTTTCCTTATATTCCGCATCATATTCATTCTTGAGCTTATCAAATTCGGCCTTGGCCTTGGCGGCGCGCACCTTTACATCATGCTGCTGCCGCTCCCGATCGCCGGCATCCTTGCGGATGCGCTTGATTTCCTGCTCATAGGCATTGAGATTATTCTGGAAGCGGCGGGCATCGCTGAGAAACTGCTGCACGCCCTCGCTGCTCTTGGGCGGATCGCTCTCCATCCTGCTCTGCAGGGAGCGAAGCTGCTCCTCGGTCATTTTCAGCGCGTCCTTCAGCGCCTCCAGCCGATCGGCCATGGTGGCCACCTCGCCTTCGATCCGCTTCATTACGTTTTGCTGCTCCAGCAGATAATCACGATATTTCACCAGCTTCTGGCGGGTGGGCGAACGCTTGATGGAGGCTTCCATCCGATCGGCTTCCACATCGGCCTGCTGATATTCCCACAAAAGGTGCAATTGATCCATAGTGATTGGCCCTCCTTGATTTTAAACGCCGGCAAAGGGCGCGCTTGAAGACGGATAAACCCGTATGTTCCATTTTACACCATTTACGGCATTTTGTAAATAGGCGCATAATTCTGTTACAAGGGGGGCCTCCGTTCCAAAGTGTCCCCCGTCCAACAGCACAAAATCATTCATCACCGCCTCCAGCGCATGATGATGGCGCACTTCGCCGGTGAGCAGGGCCTGGGCCCCCAGGCGCTTTGCCTCCTCCCAGCCCTCGCTGTAGGAGCCGCCAGCAATCGCCAGCGTAGAAATCATCCTTTCCTCCTGCCCATAGCAGCGAACAGGGAAATGGAGCAGCCCCTCCGCCTGACCGGAAAGCATGCGGGCGGAAACAGGCGCGGGAAGCTCGCCCAGGAAAAGATACCCCTCCCGGCGAAGGTTTTTCAGCCCCAGCAGCCTTGCGCAGCAGGCGCTGCCGCTGTATTCCGTCTGGTCAAGATTGGTATGTGCGCTGAGCAGGGAAATATGGCTGCGGATCATTTCGCAGAGAATCCGCCCCTCCGTATCCTCCTCGGTAAGGCTCTTTCTTGCGCGGAACATAAGCGGATGATGGGAAACGATGAGTTCGGCCCCAAGCCGCTTTGCCTCCTCGACCACATCCAACGTTGCATCCAGCGCCACCAGAATGCCGCTTACCCCAGCATCCCGCCGTCCCACCAGCAGACCCACATTATCAAAGCCTTCCGCTGTTTCATAGGGCGCAATTTCCCCGATGATTTTTTCAATCTCCGCTACCGTTGCAGACACGATCATATTCCTCCCTGAGCAGGGCCAATTGCCCTGCGGCGCTTTCCGTCCTTTCGCAGGCGGCGACGCCGATCCGCCAGGCCAGATACCCGGCATAGTTTTCATCCGTTTCCTTTATCAGGCAGGGGCCCAGCAGCAATTCGCGCTCGCTGTACTCCACCGCGCCGTATTCGGCCCGAAGCACCACATAGAAGCGCCCCGCGGCACGGGCGATTTTTTCCTCCTCGATATGATAGGAAAGCTGCATCAGCGTTCGGCGCAGAAGCGGCAATTGCGTATGGGCAGAAAGCACCAGGCTGGCCCGATGCATTCTTTCCTTTCCCCGCACCAGAATATCGGAAAGCGTGCGCCCGCCCATGCCAAGAATGGCAATGGCATCCGCCGGGCGGTCAAGGGCGCTCAGCCCATCCCCTACCCGAATATCGGCGCGTTCCGAAAGCCCGTGCAGGGCAATGAGCCGCCGGGCCTTTTCCAGCGATTCGGCGCTGATATCGGCAACGCACATTCTTTCGCATTTTCCCGTGGCCAGCATATAACAAGATAACCGCCCATGATCGGCGCCAATATCGGCGCCGTATGCACAGGCGGGGAAAAGCGCGGCTGCACAGGATAAACGTTCATCCAATGATGGAAGGCGCATATTAATCCAGATAATCCTTTAATTTTTTGCTGCGGCTGGGATGGCGCAGCTTGCGCAGGGCCTTGGCCTCGATCTGGCGGATGCGCTCACGGGTGACCTTGAATTCCTTGCCCACTTCCTCCAGCGTCCGCTGATGCCCGTCATCCAGCCCGAAGCGCAGACGCAGCACCTTTTCCTCCCGGGGGGTCAGGGTATCCAGCACATCCCAAAGCTGCTCCTTCATCAGGGCATGGGATGCAGCCTCGGCAGGGGCGGGGGCGTTATCATCCTCGATAAAATCTCCCAGATGACTGTCCTCCTCTTCGCCGATGGGCGTTTCCAGGGATACCGGCTCCTGGGCGATCTTGATGATTTCCCGCACCTTGCTTTCGCTGATGCCCATGGCCTTGGCGATTTCATCGGGGGTAGGCTCCCGGCCGTATTCCTGCAAAAGCTGGCGGGAAACGCGGATCAGCTTATTGATGGTTTCCACCATATGCACCGGAATGCGGATGGTGCGGGCCTGATCGGCGATGGCGCGGGTGATGGCCTGGCGAATCCACCAGGTGGCGTAGGTGGAGAATTTATAGCCCTTGCGGTAATCAAATTTTTCCACGGCCTTGATCAGGCCCAGATTGCCCTCCTGGATCAGATCCAGAAACAACATGCCCCGGCCCACATAGCGCTTGGCAATGGAAACCACCAGACGAAGATTGGCCTCTGCCAGCTTCTTCTTGGCCTCCTCATCCCCTTGCTCCATGCGCTGGGCGATATCGATTTCCTCTTCGGCGGTCAGCAGCGGCACCCGGCCGATTTCTTTAAGATACATGCGCACCGGATCATCAATGCTGATGCCCTCGGGCATGGAAAGATCCAGATCCTCCGGCAGGGGCTCGGCAACGGGAGGCGGGCCGCTCTCCGCATCCCGGGTGACGGAAACGCCCAGAGCCTCAAAGGTCTCCAGAATATTATCAAATTGCTCGGGATCAATTTCATAGGCGGAAAGCTTGGAAATAATTTCATCGTAGGTCAGTACGCCCTTGCTTTTCCCCAATTCGTAAAGTTCATTCAGCTTTGCCTGCTTCGCATCCATTTGCGTGCTCAATGGCTCCACTCCTCTCTTGCCGTCAGCGCCCCTGCTGTTTCAAACGAGCCAATTCTTTGGAAAGCGCCGTAGCCTCCTTAAGCGCATCGACCCGCTGCTGCGGCGATTGGGCCGTTTTCACCAATTCGGACATGGCGTTGATTTCATGCTGTATTTTCTGTATCTGTAAATTGCGCAGGCAATCCCCTGCAACCCCGGCGGCGTTTTCCCTCTCGGTGTCGGAAAGCATGGTAAATGCCTCTCCAGCCGCCTGGCGCGCCGCATCGTTTTCCGCATCGTTCATGATTTCTGCGGGGGAAACGCCATTCAGCAGCTCCTCCGCAATCTGGCGAAGCACGGGATCGGAAAAATCCTCCGTTTTGACCATACCGGCGGGCAATTTGCCCGTACTCAGCAGCGCCAGCAGCGTCTGCTCCGTCCGATAGCCCTCGGGCAAGCGCGGCTGCTTTGCAGAGGATAAGCTTTCCCGCTTGGGCGGGGATTTATACGGCCCGGCCTCCTGAGGCGAAACGCCGATCTGGGCCAGAAGCACCTCCCGGGGAAAGCCGGTCTGCACATGCAAAAGATCCAGATAATTTTCCAGATCCACCGGATCCCGCACCTTCTTCAGCAGTTCGGCACAGGCCTTGGCATACTCCGTGCGCCCCTCCTGGGTTTCCAGATCGTGCTTCAGCCTCAGCCGCTGCATCCGATAGGAAACAGCGCTCATGGGCTTAAGGGCCAGAAAGGCATCCAGCCCCCGCTGGCGGATGAATTCATCCGGATCCAGCTTGTCCGGAAAATAGAGAACCCGGGCGGGAATCCCCTCGCTTTCAAAAATCCCCAGGGCCCGCTCAATGGCCATCTGGCCCGCCTCATCCCCATCGTAGGCCAGATGCACCTCCGGGGCATAGCGCTTGAGCAGCCTTGCCTGCTCGTTGGTCAGCGCCGTGCCCAGGGTCGCCACCGCGCCGGTAACCCCGGCCTGGGTGATGGCCACCACATCCATATAGCCCTCTACCAATAAAACGCGCTTCAAATCCCTGATCTTCCGCAGGAGATTAATGGCATATACGCCCTTGCGTTTATTGAATACCGGGGTATCGGATGTGTTGAGGTATTTGGGCTTATCATCGCCCATGGCGCGCCCGCCGAAGCCCAGCACGTTTCCCTGCTGATCGATGATGGGAAAGATGGCGCGGTTCCTGAACATATCATAGGCGTGATCATTCTTGACCACCGAAAGCCCGGCCTGTCCCAATTCATCCAGGGTATAGCCCTTATCCTGCAGATAGCGCGTCAGATCATCCCAGCGCTCCGTAGATGCCCCCAGGCCGAATTTGCGGATGGTGCCGTCATCCAGCCCCCGGGAATAAAGATAATCCAGAATGCGCCTGCCCTCGCTTTTCCAGAGCATATCGTGGTAAAAGCGGGCGGCCTCGCGATTGGCGGCATGCAGCCTTTCCCGCTGGCTGCGCTTCCTTTCGTAATCCGGATCCTCGGTCATTTCCGGCATGGGCAGATGGATGCGATCCGCCAGCAGCTTGACGGCATCGATAAAGGGCACGCGCTCCATCTCCATCACGAACTGCACCACGTTTCCCCCGGCCTTGCAGCCGAAGCAGTAGTAAAGATTGAGATCGGCGTTTACAGAAAAGGAGGCCGTCTTCTCATGATGAAAGGGACAAAGCCCCCAATAGCGCCGGCCATCCTTTTTCAGGGTGAGATAGCTGGAAACAACGGAAACGATATCCGTCCGGGCATACAATTCATCCATCCAGTTTGACGGAATCCTTCCCGCCATGAAGCCAGTCCCTCCCTTCGCACGTCGTTAATTCGCGATCAATGGACAATTTCCTGCAAAAAAACAGAATTTTTGCACGATCAAATTACGGGGAATGATTCGGGAACGAAAAGCTTCTGATAGGTACGCAGGGCATAGCGATCGGTCATGCAGGCCAGATAATCGGTTACCGCCCGCTCGGTGCCGTCCCGATAGGAAATCTGCACATATTCCAGGGGCATTTCCCCGGGATGCTCCATGTAATATTCAAAAAGCGCGGTGATCACATGATCGCATCGCTTTTCCTCTTCCCTGCGCCATTCATCCATGTAGACCTTTTCAAACAGAAAGGAGCGCATATCGTCGCATGCCTCCTGTATGCGGGGGCTCATGCGGACATAGGGCTGCTCGGTGCTGTTATCCACAATATCTGTAATCATGGTGTTGATGCGCTGGCCATGGGTTTCCCCCAGGATGCGCAGCAATTCATGGGGAATTTCAAATTCTCTCAGCACGCCGGCGCGGATGGCGTCGTCAATATCGTGGTTGATATAGGCGATGCGGTCGGCCCGGGCGACGCATTCCCCCTCCAGGGTGGCGGGCTTCAGCTTGCCGGAATGATTGAGGATCCCATCCCTGACCTCCCTTGTCAGATTCAGGCCCTCGCCGCCCTCCAGCACCTCCACCATCCTCAGGCTCTGCTCATTATGGCGAAAGCCATTTTCAGTCAGCCGGTCAAGGGATCTTTCGCCGCTGTGGCCAAAGGGCGTATGCCCCAGATCATGGCCCAGGGCGATAGCCTCGGCCAGATCCTCATTCAGGCGCATGGCCCGGGCCAGCGTTCTTGCCACCTGGGATACCTCCAGCGTGTGGGTAAGCCGCGTGCGGTAATGATCCCCCTCAGGGGCGATAAAAACCTGGGTTTTGAATTTCAGCCGCCGAAAGCTCTTGCAGTGCAGGATACGATCCCGATCCCGCTGAAATTCGGTACGCATGGAATCCGGGGATATGGGATAATCGCGCCCCTTGGTATCGGCGCTGCATACGGCATAGGGAGAGAGAAACATTCTTTCCCGCTTTTCCAGCTCCTGGCGAATGCTCATTTTCCCGTCCTCCTTCCATCATCACATTATATACCACATAAACCCCGGCAAATCCTTTTTTTCTGAACGGATTGACAGAGAATCTCCTTTTGATTATGATAGCAGGAAGAGGTGATTCCCATGGATTTTCAGCGGCAAACCCTGCTTCCCAGGGCAGAAGAAGCTGACCTTCATGAAATGCTGCATTTTTTCCAGCTGCTTGATGCCCTGCTCCCGGCGAAAATGGCGCCTGAGGAGGGGGAAGCAGCCTCGCTTCGCATGGATCAGATCCGCCAGATGTTCTCTCCGGAGGAGCTTTCGGCATTTTTCCCCTGTCTTGGAGAGCAGGGCATTGCATTGCCCGGCATTCTGCCCGGGGAGGAAAAAAGCGATGAATGATCTCCTTCAAGCCTCGCTGGAGGCGCTCCGGCACGCCCCCGCCAACGCCCTGATCGATCCGCTTCCCCTGCCCCGGGAAATCCCGGAAGGCGGGCTGCTGTCCGGCGTTCCCCTGGCGATAAAAAACAATATCTGCCTCTCCGGGGCGCGGCTCACCTGCGGCTCCCGGATGCTGGAAAATTATATTTCGCCCTACACCGCCACAGCGGTTCTGCAGCTGATGCAGGCAGGGGCGATTCCCGTTTGCACCGCCAATCTGGATGAATTCGGCATGGGCTCCACCGGCGAAAACAGCGCGTTCGGCCCGGCGGAAAACCCCGTTCTGCCCGGATATGAAACAGGTGGCTCCTCCTCGGGCTGCGCCGCGCTGGTGGCCGCCGGCTGCGTGCCCCTGGCCCTGGCCTCCGATACCGGCGGCAGCGCCCGGCTGCCCGCCGCCCATTGCGGCGTGATCGGCATGAAGCCCAGCTACGGCGCCTTCAGCCGCTTCGGGCTGACGGCCTACGCCTCCTCTCTGGAGCAAATTGCCCTGCTCGGCAGCGAAATGGATTTGATGCGCCGCGCCCATGCCTGCTTAAGCAGCAAGCCCGATCCTATGGATGCCACCCATCGGGGCCTTTCCCCCATGCAGGCCCGTTTTTCCTTTGCGCACAGGCAGATCGCCGTCTGGGAGGCTGCGGCGGCTTCCTCCGATGCCGCCATTGGGCGCGCCATCGAAAGCGCGGGCAGCAAAATGCAGCGGCTGGGCGCGGCGCTGAAAAGCGTTTCGCCCGAAATGCCCCATCTGATTGCCCCCGCCTATTATGTGATTGCCTGTGCAGAGGCCAGCGCCAATCTGGCCCGCTTTACCGGAATGCTCACCGATACAAATGCCGCCGCTTCCGCCCTGCCCTGGCAGGAGCGCTTTGCCCGGAATCGGGAAAAAATGGGCAAGGAAGTGCAAAAGCGCATTGCCCTTGGGGCCTATGTGCTGCGGGAGGGCTGCTATGAAAAGTATTATCTCAGGGCGTGGCAATACCGAAAGCAGCTGACGGCCTGGTTTGCCCGTTTATTTGAGGAAGCATCTCTTCTCCTTTTGCCTGTCGTTTCCTCCCCGGCCCAGCCGCTGGGCGCAAAGCGCTCCTCCCTTTCCCTCTGCGCCGGGGATCAATTGACCGCCTGTGCCAATCTGGCCAGTCTGCCCGCCCTTTCCATGCCCTGGGGAACGGATGAAATGGGGCGGCCCATCGCCATTCAGCTCATTGCGCCCAAGGGAAGGGATGCATGGCTTTTTGATGCGGCAGAAGCGCTGATGGCATAAGGAGGGAACGCAGATGATGGAAACCGTTGTCGGATTGGAAATCCATGTGGAATTAAAAACGGAAAGCAAAATGTTCTGCTCCTGCGCATCGCAGTTCGCCAAAACGCCCAACACCCTTTGCTGTCCCATCTGCATGGGACTGCCCGGCGCGCTGCCCCGGGTAAACGAGCGGGCGGCGGAATTGGGGGCGCTGGCCGGGCTGGCGCTGCATAGCCAGGTGCAGCCCCTTTCCCGCTTTGATCGCAAGCAGTATTTCTATCCCGATCTGCCCAAGGGCTATCAGATCACCCAGCATGCGTATCCCCTGTGCCGGGGCGGCTATCTGATCCTGCCGGAAACGGGCAAGAGAATCGATATTGCCGAAATGCACCTGGAGGAGGATGCGGGCAAGATCATCCACCGGGATGGAAAATCCTATGTGGATCTGAATCGCTGCGGCGTGCCGCTGTTGGAAATTGTAACCGAGCCCGTGCTTTCGGGCGGCGAAGAGGCCGCAGCCTTCCTCGCCCTTCTTCGGGATACGCTGATCGCAGCCGGAATTACCACCGGGAAAATGCAGGAGGGCGCCATGCGGGTGGATGTGAACGTTTCCATCAGGCAGGCAGGAGCGCGCCCCGGCCCCCGGACGGAAATGAAGAATCTTTCCAGCTTCCGGGCGGTGCGCGCCGCCATTGATCATGAGGCCAAACGGCAGCAGGCGCTGCTTCTGCAGGGCGAAAGCATCCCGGGTGAAACCAGGCGCTGGGATGAGCGTGGCGGCTTTTCCGTTTCTCTGAGAAAAAAGGAGGGCGAAATGGATTACCGCTATTTCCCGGAGCCCGATCTGCCCCCGCTGCGGCTCGATATGCATCGCATCGAAAAAATGTATGCCGCCTGTCCCGAGCTGCCCGAAGCCATTCAGCTGCGCCTTCTTCCCCTGCCCGGCATGCAGCCCGATAAGGCGGCCCAGCTTGCCCGGCAGCCGGGGCTGCTATGCTGCTTTGATGCGGCCTTTGCCGCCGCGCCCGATGCAAAAAAGCTGCTCAGCTGGCTGCTGGGCGATTATCGGGCCATTGCCAGAAAGCAGGGGCTGGATCCCGCCGCTCCGCCCTTTTCCCCCGCTCAATTTGCCCGCCTTATGCAGCGCGCCCTGGCAGAAAATCTTTCCTATCAGGAAATACGATCCGGGCTGGAGGAAATCTGCCGCGCGGAATAAGCCCGGAAGACAGAAAGCATCAGGAAAGCGGCTGCGGCCGCTTTTTTGGCTGTTATCGCCGCTGTTTGACTTAAGCATGAAAATAATTTCCGGCCCGTGCAAAAATTGTGACGCGGCATCGTCTATACAGGTGAAGGAGGTGAGCGGCAGTTGATTGCTGAAATGGGCCCAACCAGCAAGCATGAAGAAAGACTGACCGAAATGGTCGAAAAATACCAGTTGCCGCTGCTGAAAATGTGCCGGATGTATCTGAAAGATACGGCAAGCGCCGAGGATGCGGTGCAGGAATGCTTTCTAAGGGCATACCGGGCGCTGCCGCAATTCCGGGATGAATGCAGCGAAAAGACCTGGCTGATGCGGATTGCCCTGAATATCTGTCACGACTTGGCAAAATCCGCCTGGTTTACGCATACCGAAAAGCGCGTGACCCCGGAGGAAATGCAGGATTATCTCGCCGCGCCGGAGGAGCCATCCTTTGGGCTTGCGGAGGAAATCGCCGCGCTTCCCCGGCGATACAAGGATGCGCTTCTGCTCTATTACTATCAGGATATGCCCATGGAGGAGGTGGCCGCTGCCCTCGGCGCATCGGTATCCACCGTTTCCAGAAGGCTCAAGGCTGCGCGGGCAAGGCTGCGCGAACAGCTCGAAAGGGGGCAGGCATGATGGACGAAAATGAAATCAGACGGCAGATTCATCGGGCGGTAGAGCAGCGCGCCGGCCGGCTTTCCCCGGATCCCGGGCTGGCGCAGCGCATCATCGCCCAGACGCAGGGAAAGGAAGAAATCAGAATGAAAAAGAAATTTTCTGTCGCTTTTGCTTTGGCGCTGATCCTGGCGCTGCTTGCAGCCACGGCGCTGGCCGTAACGCAGCTGGATGAATTGCGCGCCGTATGGGAGGATTCCTTTGCGCGGATGCATACCACCGGCAGCTTCGAGGCGGTGGATCAGGAGGAATTCGATCTTGGTGCCTTTGAAGCGCAATACAAGGAGAATACCGGCCTTGACCGGAAAGAGGATCTGGTTATCTCCACCGTTCCGGATGAAAACGGCCTTCCCTATGATCAGGCCTACCGGATTGCGCGGCAGGCCATCCTGGATGCCTTTGGCACCCCGGAAGCGGAGCTGGACGCCATGGGCATCTATCCCGTCTTCTGTCAGGGCGTATATGAGGAGGATATCAGCGAATGGGAATTTTATTTTACGCCCAGAACCAATGTGGATATCGATTTGGATCATGATTATGAAGCGCCCGGGGAATACCGCGTCTTCGTGGAATCCCCCTCGGGAGAGGTAAGCGGCTGCTTCTGGTATCTGGATGTATTCTTCCCCGAATATGCAGATCGCACCTGGAACGCAGGCAAATACGAATATGTATTCGAAAGGGCCTGCAGCTTCGACGGCAGGGGCTTCTGGCAAATGAGCATCGAGGAGCAAACGCGCTACCGGCATCTGTTCGCCGAAAAGGGCTTTGATCTGTCACGCCTTAAAAAGGAGTAATGCCCCCAGCACGCCGCGCCATGCATGGCGCCATGCACCGCCAAGCCACATGCTCAAACCTGAAATAAGTTCGAGCATGTAATACTTCCCGGCGCGCCGCGCCGCTCATATCAGTACGCACCGCCAGGCTACATGCTCAGGCGCATAATACTTCCCCTCGTGGGAAACGGAAATTTTTGCAGGAGGAGACTTTTGCCTCAAAGGTCTCCTCCTGCGAATTATCGTCACCTTGGGATACGGAAGATATGTCAGAAATAAAAAGAAACTGTCCCGCAGGACGGCGGTTCGTCCTCCCAGATAGCCTCTGCTTCGTTATCGTGCGGCCAGGAATCGCCGCTATCACTGAAGCACTCCGTTCCCTCCATCTCCTGCGAAGGCATGTACGCACTTTGTCCCAACATGGATTGCATTATAGCTGCCCACACCCCAGCAGCGATAATCCCAGGGCAGGGTTTGATAGATTTTGACCGTTCCATCTGCCACCCTGCCAATAAAGGCATGCACGCATTTATTGGCATCGGGTTTATTCCAATGGTTCCCGTATTTGTTTTCCCCCAGGATGCCATCATCCGGGCCAACGTATCTTTTAAGATTTGGATTATTGGCCCCGGTGGAATGCACCACAATGCCATAAGGCGTGATTTTCCTTCCGGCTTGATAGCATGGATTATTGGTCTGATAATATTTAACAATCTCCATGTTCGTATCAACGCCCCTTTCTTTTCTGGAATGCTGTATTACTCATTTTCTTCAGGCTCCGGGACAATCTCCACTACGGTTTCCCCGGTATGGGCGGCATCAGCCAGCCCTTCCCCGATGATATAGCCCACCACGGATGCACCCGCCATGATGATGGCAGATACCTGGGTGGCGGTTTCTTCGGCCATGCCGAAGGCCACAATCAGCAGGGAAGCAAAGGATGCAACAGCCATCCATAGCTTCCGGGAAGTCAGCTTCTTCTTCCAATCCATTCTTTCACCCCCTTTCAAGACATAAAAAAAGCACCGTTCCGGCGAAATCGCCAAGATGGTGCTATTCTTTAATACTGATAGCCAGGAATATATTCAATCTTGTATTTCGGAAGTTCTTCATAGAAAAGATTTCTTCCGGCCTTTTTGCTGCGCTCGATACGGTCATGTATCGTTTCAGGGGTTTCATCCTTCAGGCTATAACACACTTCGCCATCTTTGCCGTTCAGCAATCGTTCTGTTCCGGCTGGTTCTTCAAAGAAAATACCCAGACATCTGAATGTTTCCATGTATTCCTGGCTTACATCTTCCCAGGTTAATTTTTCTTTGCTCATAGCAATCCCTCCATCAGTTTCATGAACACTTCCCAAGCAGAAGGGAAGAATTGTTTCATCAAGGCTTGTTTTTCTGTTGAAAAGCTGGCTTCAAACATATGGGCAAAGGCTTCATGCTGTAAAGCGTAACCTATATAGTATTCTTTATCATGCTTCCAATCACCGCCTGTTTTGCCTTTGGTTAAGCCATACACAATATCCGAAATACCGTTTACTTTATTTCGGATATCCTTTCTTGTCAACCTTACCATGATTTCATATTCGGCATTCCGTTTGTCTTTCATGCCAGTTGATTCATACAGGGCTGTAATATCTTTCTTCATAGCCTTCAGATATTCCGCTGAATGGCTAATTCTCCCGGCTTTGTAATCAACATAATGCCCATGTTCATGAAAATATGTGGTTCCTGCCCCCCGAATATTCGCAGCATCAGCAGCAAAATCCATATACACTTTGCCTTCAGAATGAGAACCTTTGCCGCCTTTGCTCCCGACTACCGCACCACCTTCAGGAACATACTTGCCATATACGGCTTTGACGGTATCATTTCCTTCTTCAAATCTATTGGTAAGCGCAATTTTGTAATCCATTTCCGGCTTACCGCCCTTCAAATTCCAGAAGGTGGTTTCTTCTTCCTTCTCCGCCGCCTTCAGATACTTCTTTTTGAAGTCTGAAAAATCCTTTCCCTTGGCATCCCCAAAGGCTTTGGAATCCTTCACGGTAAGGCCGTAATAGCTGGCCCTTTCCTGCATGGCCTTCAGTTCATCCGCATCCAGCGCCGCCCTGGCACGAATCAGCACCGTGCAGCGGCAATTGCAATCCTCCGCAGGATCACCGAAATCATGAGGCTGCATAGCCTTCTTGCCACCGATGGTGAATGGCTCCTTCAGTTCCCTTGTTTGCTTATCCAGAAGCATATGGGTATATCGGGTTTTGCTGTCCAGAACGGCGCACCATTGCTTGACCACATCAGCGCCCTTTTCCATGGCCTTATAGGCGGCATCCATGGTTGCTGCCTCCTGCACCCGCCCCGCTTCCGTGCGGGTGATCAGCCTTGCCCTGGAAAGCGGCATCCCGGTGGCATTGGAAAGATTGCGCTGAATTTCGCTGTACTGCATGCCGGAAGCAATGCCCCTGGTGATTTCGGATGTGATCGTCTTTTTCAGCTTGGTTAAATCCATCCCCAGGGTGTTATACAGCGTATCCTTCAGCTTGGTATCCATGCTGATGGCCTTGATAACAACAGCCTGATCAATTGGCGTGGTACCGATTGTTATGAACGCACGCAAAAACAGGATTTAGTTTGTTTTGACGCATTGAATACAAACTTCGGTTTTTATCTCATAAAACAAACTGGATTCTAAATAAATAGTCCGAGTTCTTTGAGCTTCAGCAACGGAACAAACCGAATTCCTACCTCGTTCCCGCGAAAATCATGGTCTTTTATGCATGCCATCCGTTGAATTCATGGGCGTTTTATGTCATAATGGGCATGTAGATTGTTTTACAGCGACTCTGTTCATGTGCAGTCATGCGTGCATCGGTACCTCTGGGGCGAGATGATCAAAAACACCAAGGCAACTATTTATGTGATCATGCATGCATCGGCACTTCTGGAGCGTGATGATCAAAAACACCGAGGTGGCTATTATTCATGCACGGCTTTTTATGCGCGGTCATGCATGCATTGATGCCCCTGGAGCGAAACGATCAGACCACCGAGGCGGCTATTTTGTGCGGCTATTCATGTGTGGTCATGGATGCATCGGCACCTCTGGGGCGAAACGATCAGAACCTCCGAGGCGGCTATCATACCCTGTCATGCGCGTATTGGTATCTCTGGGGCGAGATGATCCAAACCATCGTGGCGATCATTCATGTACAGCCATTCGCGCGGCTAATTCATACTCGGTCGCATGCATTGGTATCTCTGGAGCGAAACAATCAAACCACAGAGGCGACCATTCATGCACAATCCTTCATACGCTGAATTCTACGAGCGGAGGAAAATGAGATGCAGCTCTTTTACGGGAGCCCCAAAGACATTGAAAAATGGATGGGGCTGGTTGCCCATGTCAGATCGATTTTTCCGGGGCTGGAAACGCAGGCAGCGCTGGACGAGCATCGCGCCACCGTGCTGCATTTTATGGAAAAGCGGCAGGCCATCTGCGTAAAGGATGGGGATGTGATGGCCGGGGTAATGCTCTTTTCCCGGGGGCATAACATGATCTGCTGCCTTGCCGTGGCCCCGGAATACCGCAGGCGCGGCGCGGCCTCCATGCTGATGGAGGAGGCGCTGCGCCAGCTGGACAGAGCGAAGAAATCTCCGTATCAACCTTCCGGGCAGAGGATGCAAACGGCGCCGCGCCCCGGGCGCTCTATGAAAAATTCGGTTTCATTCCCGATGCGCTGATCGAGGAATTCGGCTATCCGAATCAGCGCTTCATCCTGCATCCCGCAGGCGCGGAGCGGCGGGAAAGGCAGCTTTCCATCAACACCATGGTGAACAAAATCAGCGATATTCTTTCCGATTCCATGCCATCCGTTTATCTCTATGGCTCATCGGTGCTGGAGGATTTCCGCCTGGGCTGGAGCGATATAGACATCCTCGTTTTGACGGCGCATCCCATCACGGAAGATCAGGCCGATTCCCTCCTTCCGCTGCGCCAGACCATGCTGGAAAAGGAGCCGGGGAATCCCTATTATCGTTCCTTTGAGGGCGACATGCTTTCCCTGGATGCGTTTCTTTCCGGGCGGCCTGACCGGGTGGTTTATTGGGGCACAAGCGGCGAACGAATCACCGGGCAGTATGCCTTTGATAGCTTTTGCATGGCAGAGCTGATGGAAAGCGGCGCGCTTCTCTATGGAAGGGATGTGCGAAAGGCGATGCAGCCGCCTGCCTTTGACATGCTGCGCGCCGATGTGGCCCGCCATTACGAATCAATCCGCCAATACGCCCGCGTCACCGGACGCAGCCTCTATTCCTTCGGCTGGCTGCTGGATATTGCCCGGTGCATCTATACCCTGCGCACCGGCAGGATCATTGCCAAGACAGCCGCCGCCGAATGGGCACTGGAGCATCGCCTCTGCCCCGATCCGGATGTCCTTCAGTATGCGCTGAAGGTTCGCAAAAGTCCGTTGGAATATAAGGATGACAAACAGACCTTCGATTACGCAGAAACGCTTGCAGGGCCGATCCAGCGCTTTGCGGATGTGCTGGAGAATGAGCTGAGGGCATTACCAACTTAAAAGCGAGGAAGCATTATGGCAGATATACTTTTCAAAACAGCCGATTATATCTTTGATGTCAGAACTGTAGGTGTTCTTGTGAGAGATGGAAAAATTCTCATTCAGCGTGATCAAGACGGAAACGAATACGCCCTGCCTGGCGGTCATGTCAAGCTTGGCGAAACTACCGCCGAGGGGCTTGTTCGTGAGTATAAAGAAGAAACAGGGGCAGACATTCGCCCCCTGCAGCTTTTGTGAACGGAAGAATGCTTCTGGGAATGGAACGGAAGAAAGGCACACAATCTCGCTTATTATTACCGCATCGAATTGTGTAACGGATCGGAGATTCCAGATGTGGGCGAATTTGTATCTCATAAGGATAACTGTCATGTCGTAATCGGATGGATGCCTATTGACAAATTGAACGATGTTAAGATTTATCCGGAGTTTTTGAAAAAGAAGATTTATGAATTGGATAGCCCGCCTGAACACTTTGTTAGTCGATAGGGAAAGTGTATGCTGCCGGTTAACAGAAATCGCAAGCGGCCGATACGGGTCAAATTCTCTGTTCGTCCCGGAAGCGTACAAATAGGTACAAACAGACGGAAAAGACTATGTTCACTATAAATCTTGGCAAGAAGCCCAAGACAGAAATTGAAGAAATGCCGCTGGGCAAGGATTCTTGCGCGCAATAACGGAAGCCATAAAAAATCGCGCTGGCATCAGCGCAAACTGACAGGAGAAGTGCTATGAAGGTAAACTGCGTTTGGGAGCATAACGGCGGCGATACCCTGCTTTATGCAGTGGATTATATCGGCGCATATACCCGGGACGAAAGCCTCGAAGCGGCAAAGGCAAAGATGCCCGGAGAGATCGCCTCCTATCTGCAATGGCTGGGCGAAAAAGCAGATGCAGCCATGGAAATCGAAATCATCGGCAGCAAGGAATCATCTCTTTCCATTCGGGATGCAGATTCTGATGTGCTTTTTGAAAGCGAAAAAGCGCCGCTGACAGCCCCGGAATATGAAATGCTGAAAGCCATCGCATTGAAATCGGCAAGGGATTTTCTTTCCCTGTATGAATCCATCCCCGATAAGGGCGCTGCGGCAATCGCCGAACGAAAAACATTCTATGGGCAGGTTCCCCGCACGGCAGATGAAATGTACGGGCATACCAAGAGCGTCAATGCGTATTACTTCGGAGAGATCAATGTAACTGCCGATAACGACGGCAATATCTGCGATTGCCGCCAGCGTGGCTTTGAAACGCTGGAAAGAAAGCCCGATTTTCTGCTGAATGCCGTCATTGAGGGTAGCTACGGCGAAGATTGGTCGCTTCGCAAGGTGCTGCGCCGCTTTATCTGGCATGATCGCATTCACGCAAGGGCCATGTATCGAATGGCGGTAAAGATCTTTGGAAAAGAAAATACGGCAAATCCATTTTGCTTTTAATGCGGAGGAAAAAATGTCAGATTCCTATTATCAGCCCTGCCGGGAGCTGGACGAATGCAACGCGCTGATTGAAAAATATTTTAACACCCAGCAATATGAAAAGTGCTTTGCCGGGCATCTGGCCCTGGCGGAGCAGGGCTATCCCCTGGCCGAATGCCAGATCGGATATTTCTATTATGATGGCCTGGGCGTGAAAAAGGATCTGGATCAGGCGGTCTATTGGACGCGCCGGGCCGCCGATCACGGCGACCGTGACGGGCAATGCAACCTTGCATGGTTCCATGAGGATGGTATCGGCGTGGAGCGCGATATGGAGCAGGCGATCTTCTGGTATCGGAAGGCCGCCCTGCAGGATCACGATCTTGCCATCGAAAAATGCAAAGAGCTTGGCATCGATCTGAGCGCCCCGGCGATTGACCGGGAGGCCATCCGCAAGGAGCTTCAATGCAGAATTTATCCGCTGGGCTATCTGGAACGGTATAAATACACCGTCATCTGCTCCAGTTACCAGGGCAAGTGGATCCTTTCCCGGCACAAAAAGCGCGATACCTGGGAATCCCAGGGCGGCCATATTGAGCCGGGCGAAACGCCGCTTGCCTGCGCCAGGCGCGAGCTATTTGAGGAAAGCGGCATCCGGGATGCCGATCTCTATCCCGTCTGCGATTATTGGGGATTCAACCATCAGGCCTGCTCCAACGGCATGGTTTTTCTTGCGGTGGTTCATTCCCTTGGCACGCTTCCCGAAAGCGAAATGAAAGAAATCAAGCTGTTTGATGCCCTCCCTGCCGCGCTTACCTATCCTGAAACTTCGCCCAGGCTGTATGCAGAGGCGGAAAAAATGCTGAACGCGCAGCGCGAACCGAAATAAGGTGAAAGCCCGCATGAACCTTTTAGAAAGATATGACGCCGTAAGCATCATCCTCAATACGATTGACTTTGATTTTAAAGCATTACAGCCAGCTTCTTGCGGAAAAAAAGGCGAAAATCGAGGCGCATATCAAGCGCTCCCAATACGTTGAAAGCGATGCCGTTATTTGCGGCTATGATCCGATGAACATGCTCCGCGTGGAGGATACGATTTTTTGCAGTCACTTTGTTTTCTTAAACGAAAACGGCGGGATGAAGGCCATCCATTCTGCAGTTGCCCTGCAATTGGCGGAAGGCTCCAACCGGCGCATTGCGGGAAATTACGTTTAAGCAAAACGCGCAGCAAAAAACGCCGAACACATAAGGAACGGCGTAAAGACGATTGGGATTGCTTCTTTATCGCAGGATAACATAGGCAATGGATGAAGGCCCCTGGCATGAGCGCATAGCGCGTAAGGATTTGATCCCCGGCACGGCCCAAGCAGGCCTTTGGAATGAGGACAGAAACGAATGAAGCAGAAAAGCTTCTTCTGTTCACGGATCTCAAATAAATAGTACGCACGATTTCTTAAAGACGCGCTGATCTTTGCACAGCTTCTCTGCATCCGCTGTTTTCTGATATGCTTCTGCGTATGCTGTATATCCTCGCATTGGCATCGACCAGGAGGATTATACAGCGTTTTGCTTGCAAAAGGCCAGTCCCAATTTGAGCATAGTACCAAAGGATGAAACGAAGAAAAGAATTCGGTCTGTTTTAGCTGTTTTGCAGACCCAGTGCCTTCCTTTCCTTATCCGTGAGGTTGGCCTGCCGCAGCAGCTCGGGCCGGCGCTGGGCCGTGGCCAGAATGGCCTGTTCCCTGCGCCAGGCGTTAATTTTTGCGTGATCGCCGTTTAGCAATACCGGGGGCACTTCCATCCCCTCAAACACCCGGGGCCGGGTATACTGGGGATATTCCAGCAGCCCGGCATCGGAAAAGCTTTCATCCTCCGGGCTTTCGGCGCTGCCCAGCACCCCGGGAATCAGCCGCGCCACGCAATCCGCCACCACCATGGCCCCCAGCTCGCCCCCGGTCAGCACATAATCGCCAATGGAAATCTCCATATCAATATATTTATCCAGCACCCGCTGGTCCACGCCCTCATAATGCCCGCAGAGCAGGATCAGCTCATCCTCCTCCGCCAATTCTCTGGCCAGCTGCTGGGTAAAGGGCACGCCCCGGGGCGAAAGATAGATTCGCTTGCATTTTATGGGCCGGTTTTCGCCCCCGTCAGCGGCAGATGCGCTGATTTCACGGGACTCATCTGAAAACAGACCGGATTCCTTGCTATTTCCCGTGCAGACTTCGGTCTGTTCTTCGCCCTCGTGATTCGCCTTGCAGGGCACGCCTCTTCTTTCACACACCGCCCGGATGGCGTCTGCGATGGGCTGGGCCAGCATCAGCATGCCCGCGCCGCCGCCGAAGGGGTAATCATCCGTATTCTTATGCTTGGAAGCGGAAAAGGGGCGGATATCCGTGGCCTCAATGGCAATCAGGCCATTGGCACGGGCGCGGCCCAGAATGCTGGTGTTCAGCACGCTTTCAAACATCTCCGGGAAGATGGTCAGAATATCGATGGTCATGCGTTTCTCCTCCAAGGCGATTGTGATTTCATATATTTTCCCAGTCCGGAAGAAAAAACTTCATTCCAGACCAAATTCTATTTTCATTCAGACGATTCAGAGTGTGCCCTGCCGCGCAGCCCATGCGCCATGAATATCGAAAGCACCAGCGCTGGCAGGAAAGGGCTTCATCCCCGACGCGGAGCATGGGCGCTTCCGCAAGAATCCCAGGGAGACGCTGCCGCAGACCGCCGCCACAGTGCTATCGCAGACAGCCGCATGCAACCCCACCACAGCGCTATCGCAGGAAGCCATCGCTTGCAGCCCCGCCACGAAACCATCACAGGCAGACGCGCATGCAGTCCCGGCACGCGAAACTATCGCAGACAGCCGCCGCATGCAGTCCCGGCACGAAACCCGCCGCATGCAGTCCCGGCACGAAACTATCTCACAGCCAGGCCGCCGCATCCAGTCCCAGCATGAAACTGTCGCAGGCAGACGCGCATGCAGTCCCAGCACGAAACTATCGCAGACAGCCGCCGCATGCAGTCCCGGCACGAAACTATCTCACAGCCAGACGCGCATGCAACTCCGTCATGAAACATATCGTCAGGCAAGCCACCACAAGCAACCCCGCCACGAAACCATCACAGGCAGACGCCGCACGCAATCCAGGCATGAAACTATCTCACAGCCAGACGCGCATGCAACTCCGGCATGAAACATATCGTCAGGCAAGCCACCACACGCAATCCAGGCATGAAACTATCGTAAGGCAGCCGCTGCCTGCTTTCCCCTTACATCGCCCATTCCGACTAACTAACGGCGGCCTTTTATTCCCAGTCGCAGACGGCCACCTCGGGCAGACGCGTTTCATCAATCCGCATGATGCCCTTTTCCACATCAATTTCCGGCACCACATGCCTGAGGGCGGGCAGCAGCATTTCGCCCCGGGGCGTTTTAATGACATACACATCATTGCCGCCCGGCTGGAGAACATCCTTCACCACGCCGATTTCCCGGCCGCTGCCATCCACCGCCCTGCAGCCGATGAGATCGCAGATAAAGGTTTCGTTCTCATTCAGCTCCCGGGCATGGGCGCGATCCACATACAGCATCATTCCCCGCTGCTTTTCGGCCTCATCCCTGCTCTGCACCCCATTTAAGCGGAGGTATACCCCATCCTCCCGAACGCTTACCTCGGCGATGGCGGCCTGGATATACTCCTGATTTTTCCGTATATAGAGCCATTCCAATTCTTCAAATCGATACGGATCATCCGTATCCGGGCGCACCTTGACCAGCCCCTTAATGCCCTGGGGACGCAGCACCTCGCCAATCAGCAAATATTCAGACAGCATTTTTTCTTTTTCCTCCAGATCAGGATGATAGAAGAGAAAAACGGGCGGCATTGATTCTGCCGCCCGTCTGGCTTACTGGATTTCTACAAACACCGGCTTCGCGTTCTTATCCGTCGCGGCCTTAACGACCGTGCGGATCGCCTTGGCGATGCGCCCCTGTTTGCCAATGACCTTGCCCATATCCTCCGGGGCAACAGAAAGCTCCAGAATGATGGCCTCGGGGCCTTCCGTTTCCATTACCTGCACGGCATCCGGCTGATCGACCAGGGATTTAGCCAGAAATAGGACGAGTTCCCGCATGGAAATTTCCCTTTCTTTGCTTACGAAGCAGATCGATTACTCTTCGATCGCGCCGGATTTCTTGAGCAGAACCCGCACGGTATCGGTGGGCTGCGCGCCGTTCTTCATCCACTGGATGGCCTTTTCGTTATCCAGCTTGATTTCGGCGGGCTGCTTCATGGGATCATAGTAGCCGATTTCTTCGATGAAACGGCCATCGCGGGGGCTGCGCACATCGGCGACAACAACGCGATAGAAGGGGTGCTTTTTCATGCCCATTCTCTTGAGACGAATTTTCACAGCCATGGTATTTGTTCCTCCCTGATTTGAAATGTAATCTATGGTAATCATACTGAAATATGATAACCGCGTGGTTGGGAAGCGGGATCAGCGGAGATTCATATTCCGCATGGCGCGCATGGCGCCCCGCTTATTGCCCATCATCTGCTTGACCATCTTCTGCATCTGCTCAAACTGGCGGATGAGGGCGTTGACATCCTGAACGGTAACCCCTGCGCCGGCGGCGATGCGCCTGCGGCGGGAGGCATTGAGAATGCCGGGGTTTTTGCGTTCCTTGAGGGTCATGGAGCAGATGATGGCCTCGGGCTTTTTCAGCGCGTTTTCATCCACTTCCACATTCTTCAGCTTGCTGCCGATGCCGGGCAGCATGCCCAGCACATTCTGCAGCGGGCCCATTTTCTTGATCTGACGCATCTGATCCAGAAAATCATTGAGATCGAAATCGGCGGGGTTTTTCTTGGCGACCAGCTTTTCCGCCGCCTCGGCATCCGCCGTTTCCGTGGCCTTTTCAATCAGTGTCAGGATATCGCCCATGCCCAGAATCCGGGATGCCATCCGCTCGGGATGGAAGGGCTCGATATCCCCCAGCTTTTCGCCGGTACCGGCAAATTTGATGGGCTTTCCGGTCACTGCGCGAACGGAAAGGGCCGCGCCGCCCCGGGTATCGCTGTCCAGCTTGGTAATGATCACGCCGTCAATGCTCAGCTTTTCATCAAAGGCCTTGGCCACATTGACCGCGTCCTGGCCGGTCATGGCATCCACCACCAGGAGAATCTCCTGGGGACGAATGGCCTCCTTCACATCCTCAAGCTCCTGCATCAGCCCTTCATCGATATGCAGACGGCCGGCCGTATCCACAATCAGCACATCCCGGCCATAATACCGGGCATATTCGATGGCCTCCCTGGCGGTTTTTACCGGGCTCTGGGTGCCCTTTTCGAATACCGGCACGCCCACCTGCTCGCCCACTACCTGCAATTGCTTAATGGCGGCGGGACGATAAATATCGCAGGCGGCCAGCATGGGCTTTTTGCCCTGCTTGATCAGATACCCGGCCAGCTTGGCGGCCATGGTGGTTTTGCCCGCGCCCTGCAGGCCGCAGAGCATATAGATCGTGGGCACTGAGGGCGACCAGGTCAGCTTGGCATTGCTGCCGCCCATAAGGGCAGTCAATTCTTCATTGACGATCTTGACAACCTGCTGGCCCGCATTGAGATTGGCCAGGATCTCGGTGCCGACGCAGCGCTCGGTCACCTTCTTGATGAAATCCTTGACCACCAGATAGTTGACATCGGCCTCAAGCAGCGCCATGCGCACCTCGCGCATGCCCTCCTTGATGTTCTGCTCCGTCAGCTTTCCCTTGCCGGTCAGCTTTTTGAATGCATTCTGCAGCTTTTCCGAAAGCCCTTCAAAGGCCATTTATTCTTCCTCCTGAAATAGCAGCTGGGCAATCAATTGCCGCGCGCTGTCCAGATGATGCCGGGTTTCCTGCGTGGCGATGATCTGCGCCAATTCTTCCTCACAGGCCCTGAGCCCGGCCTCCATTTTCTCAAACCGGCGAAGCAGCCCCAGCTTTTCCTCCATGCTTTCCAGCTGCCTTTCCGTGCGGGATACGGTATCATGCACGCTCTGGCGGCTGATGGAAAATTGCTGGGCAATCTCCGCCAGGGAAAAATCCTCCTCCCAGTAGAGGCGGGAAATCTCCCTCTGGTTTTCCGTCAGCATTTCCCCATAAAAGGCCAGCAGCCAGGAAAGGGACACCTTTTTCTCCATTGCCGTAAGGCCCTTCTGCTCCATGCCAACCTCCTGTCAAGGGTCATTACCTGACACCTATCCTATTATACACGATTCTCCCTGGATGTCAAGCATTTTTCCTTGACAGTTTTTCTTTTTTCTCTGTTATTTTTCAGCGCCCGTTCATTTCCTCCACATGGGCCTTATCCCGGGCGGTCATTTCAATCCAGGCAGGACGGAAGCCGCATTTCACCGCATTGCGGACGGAAGCGATATTGCACCAGGCGGCGCAGTAAAAGGGCACCTTGTCAAGCCGCATGATTTCCTGGGCCAGGCGGCTGGTCAGCGCCGCGGCAATGCCCTGCCGCCGATATTCCGGCAGCACATCCACCCCGATCTGATACATGCTTTCGCAATCGGCAGAGGCCCCGGCAAGGCCGATGAGCCTGTCCCCGTCAAATGCGCCCACGCCAATTACATCCAGTTCCTTCCTTTTTTCGCAGAGGGCATTCTGCCAGCTTTCCGATGCATACAGCGGCGCGAAATCCGCAGGGCCCATCATCCGCATGGGATACGGGCAGGAAAGGGGACGCATATCGGCAGGCTCGGGCAGAAAATACTCCGCCATATAGCAGATTTTGAGGTCGTAGGGCGAAAGCATATCATCCAGCACATGAAGATGAGGCGTTTCAAATAAATGCTCGGCGCGATAGCGATGGATATATTCCTCCGCAATCGGGGCGATGCGCGGGCTGGTCTGGGCGATGACGCAGGGGCCATAGGAAACCAGATCGCATTCGTAGGGAAGCTCCAGATATTTCCGCGCCTGAGGATGCCGAAGCGAGGGGACAACCCGCCCCTGCGATGATAAAAAATCCTCCGGCCTGCAATTGCAGTCAATGGCCGATTGGGCCAGGGCAAGCGCCCATACTCTTTCCCTTGTCATCTCTTATTCCTCCTTAAATACCCGCTTTATGGCGTTAAGATACCCATAGCCATAGAGATCATCCGGCTGGAGATAGCTGGTCTCCGTCCATTCATTCCAGCTGTTGATGGTAATCAGCGGCGGCTGGCCCGGATGGCTGTCGGCATAATCCCTGGCCATGCGCAGGGCCGCTTCAATATTTTCCGGGGTGCAGTTTTTCATGACATTGGGCTTAAAATCCATGAACCGGGGATTATTATCCCAGCCCACGGAAACATGCGGAAAATAGGGAATGGTCATTTTTCTGTCCAGCCGCTCCCATTCCTTTTTCACATCAGGAATAACCTCTTCGTAATTTCTGTCCACATCGGCAAAATGGGCGAACTGATAATGGGTGGTGCTGTCAAAGCCCAGCTCGCAGAATTTATCCGCCGGGATATCCTTTCCCCCATCCACGCCGCTGATATTGCTGGTTTTTTCGCTCCATACCGTAAACTGCAGATGCAGCCCAGGCAGCCCCTGGCGAATGCATTCCTCCCGGAACCAGGCAAGCGCCCGCCTGGCATTTTCCGCGCCGCCCAGACCCTTGACCAGCTTGACCACATCATAAATCATGAAAACGGGCTTGCCATCAATGGTATAATAATTGGGCAGATGGAAATACCGCGCAATCACCCGGCTCATGGCGCGCCTGAATTCCGCTTCATCCACGCCGCCATCCCATACCACCGTTTCCCCATCGCCGCTGTTGCGCTTATCCCAGAGCATCAGCGCATCATGATTGGCCCACATCAGATAAAAGCGCATTTTCTGATTGTTCCGGGCCTTGAGAAAGCCGTCGTTCAGGCAATTTTCCAGAAACGGTCTGCGGTCATACCAATACCAATCATAAATAAACACATTCACGCCATGGGAAACGGCAGCCTCAATTTCCATTTCCATAACAAAGGGATCGGCCTCGTTTACATAGCCCCACAGCGGCTTCCTGGGCCACTGATGGCCGGGATACTTCGCCCCGGCAGAGCGCACGGATTGCCATTCCCCCATGCCCTCGGGCCAGAAAAGCCGCGTCCTTTTTTCATCCCCGGTATAGGCCGGCCAGATATAGGCGGCTACATCATAATTCTTCATGCCATTTCCTCCGTTTTTGTCCTTTCTTCCATATTGATTATATCAGCTTCCCATGCGGAAAACAAGCCATTCCCCCTGCCTCGCCTTTTTTCTTCTTCCAGCTTGACAGTATCGCTTTCACTCGCTTATAATGGGGGCGCAAGCCCATTATCGTATCAAAAAAGAAAGTAGCAGGAGGATTTTTATGCTGTATCCCCGCAAGGAAGATTCTACCCTTTCCAGGGAGCTTTTCCTTTCGCCCACCGCCGAATACCGCGGCACGCCTTTCTGGGCCTGGAACTGCGAACTGGATGAAAAGGAGCTGCTCTGGCAGATCGATCGCTTAAAGGAAATGGGCCTGGGCGGCTTTCATATGCACTGCCGCTCCGGCATGTCCACCCCTTATCTGACGGATGAATTTATGCATCTGGTGGGCGCGTGCATCGAAAAGGCCCGGGAAAACAAGATGCTGGCCTGGCTTTATGATGAGGATCGCTGGCCCTCCGGGGCGGCGGGCGGCCTGGTCACCAAGGATCATCAGTATCGGGCCAGAACACTCTGGCTGACCATCCATCGCCGGGCGGATGAAACGCCCCTGGCCGTCTATGCCATCTCTCTGGATGAAAAGAAATGCCTCAAAGGCTATCGCATGCTCAGGAAAAATGAGGCGGCGCTGCCCGGCGAAATCGTCCGCTATGCCTATGTCCGCATTGAAAAGGATAATTCCTGGTACAATAATCAGGCGTATCTGGATACCCTCAACCCCAAGGCGGTGCGCAAATTCATCGAAGTGACCCATGAGCGCTATGCCCAGTGCTTTGGGAAAGACTTTGGCGGCGTGATTCCCGCCATCTTTACCGATGAGCCCCAGTTTTCTCCCAAATGGCCGCTGACCCTGCCGGACGGCGATGCGGATGCGGTAATTCCCTGGACGGATGATCTGGATGACAGCTTCAGGCGTGCCTATGGTGAATCCCTGCTGGAAAAGCTGCCCGAGGTTTTCTGGGAGCTGCCGAATGATCTGCCCTCGCCCACCCGGTATCATTTCCATGATCATCTGACCGAGCGCTTCACCCAGGCCTTTGCCGATCAGATCGGCGCCTGGTGTGAGGAGCATCATATCATGCTCACCGGACACATGATGGAAGAGCCCACCCTGCGTTCCCAGACCCGGATGCTGGGCGAGGCCATGCGCTCCTATCGCGGCTTCCAGCTTCCCGGCATTGATATGCTCTGTGATCGCCGGGAATTCACCACCGCCAAGCAGGCCCAGTCCGCCGCCCATCAGTATGGCCGTCCCGGCGTGATGAGCGAATTATACGGCGTCACCAACTGGGATTACGAATTCCGCGGCCATAAATCCCAGGGCGATTGGCAGGCCGCGCTGGGCGTCACGGTGCGCGTGCCCCATCTGGCCTGGGTTTCCATGGAGGGCGCCGCCAAGCGCGATTATCCCGCCTGCATCAATTATCAGTCCCCCTGGTATAAGGAATATCCCTATGTGGAAAATCATTTTGCCCGCCTCAATACCGCGCTGACCCGAGGCAAGCCCCAGGTGCGGGTTGGCCTTTTGCATCCCATTGAAAGCTACTGGCTGCACTTTGGCCCCAGCGCCCAGACCGATGATCGCCGCGCCGAAATGGATGAGCATTTCCTGAATGTCACCTCCTGGCTGCTGCATGGGCTGATTGATTTTGATTACATCTGCGAATCCCTGCTGCCCGAGCAGTGCAAGAATGCCTCCGCGCCCCTTCAGGTGGGCGAAATGGCGTATGACGCCATCGTGGTGCCCGCCTGCGAAACCATCCGCGCCACCACCCTGGATCGGCTGGAAAAATTCGCTGCCGCCGGCGGCAAGCTGATCTTCATGGGCGATGCGCCCCGGTATGTGGATGCCATTCCCTCTGACCGGGCAAAGAAGCTCGCCGAAAAGGCCGTTTCCATCCCCTTTACCAGCTTCGATCTGATGGAAGCGCTGGAGGATATGCGTCAGATTGATGTGCGCACCGAGAAAGGCAGCCGCGCCCCCAAGCTTCTGCATCAGCTGCGCCAGGACGGCGAGGGCAAATGGCTCTTCCTCTGCAATGGCTATCTGCCTGAGCGCCGGGATCAGCCGGATGAATGGCATTACACGCTGTCCGTTAAGGGCGAATGGACGCCCACCGTTTATGATACCATGACCGGCGAAATCCGCGCCGCCGCCTGCAGCTATGCCGAGGGCAAGACCGTAATGGATATCCTCTGGCATGGGCATGACAGCCTGCTTCTGTATCTGGCCCCCGGCGCTGCCGAAGGGGCGGAGGCCGAAAAGGAAAAGGATCTCAGCGGCCTTACGGAAATCTGCCGGTTCCGCGGCTGCCATCCCGTCACACTGAGCGAGCCCAACGTGCTGCTGCTGGATCAGGCCGAATATGCCTATAATGACGGCCCCTGGCAGAAGAAGGCCGAAATCCTGGCCATCGAAGAAAAGCTGCGCAGGGAATTGCATCTCAGCGACCGCAGCGGCAGCCTGCCCCAGCCCTGGGTGGTGCCTGCGGATACGCATTTTGATCATTATGTGTCCCTGCGTTTCGTGATTGAGAGCGAAATCGCCTGCGAAAAGGTGCAGCTGGCGCTGGAGCGCCCCGAAACCACCGATATTACCTGGAACGGCGAAAAAATCACCGCCGCGCCCCAGGGCTATTTCGTGGATAAGAGCATCAAGACGGTAGCGCTGCCCGGCCTCAGGGCGGGCAAAAACACGCTGATTCTCCGGCTGCCCCTGGGCAATCGCTGCGGCGCGGAATGGTGCTATCTGCTGGGCGATTTCGGTGTCAAGGTGCTGGGCGATGAGGCCCGGATCATTCCGCCGGTACGCGAATTGGCCTTCGGCGATTGGTCGAATCAGGGGATGCCCTTCTATGCCGGAAACGTCACCTATCATCTTTCCCTGGAAACCGAGGGCGATTTCTATTTCCAGTGCGCCCAGTTCCTCAATCCGCTGCTGACCGTGGATGTGGATGGCAAGCGCGCCGGGGTGATTGCCTACGCGCCCTATACCCTGTTCATCCCCTGCGCCCCCGGCAGGCATGCCATCGATGTGACCGCCTTCGGCAATCGGCATAATGCCTTTGGCCCGGTGCATCTGGGCGATGCCAACTATAAATATATTGATCCCCGCGCCTGGGAGGTCAAGAACGCCCAGTGGACGGATGAATACCGGCTCAAGCCCATCGGCATCCAGATGTCCCCCCGGATCCTGAAGTAAAAGCCGGGGAAGGGCAAGGATCCCTTGCGGGAGGGTGCTTCTTAAGCAAAAAGCCCCTCCCGCAAGCCAGGTTGAATGCCGGCACGGCAGAAAAAGAACAGCAATGAAAAAGCAGCAATGCTCCGTATTTGACGAGGCATTGCTGCTTTCTTTCTTGCTGCTATTTTCTTTTTGCCTTCCCAGCATCCAGGACGGCAATTATTCTTTTCTTTCATCCGGAATCAGCTTTCCGGAGGGGGCTTTTTACCCAAAGGCATCCTCCGGCAATTCTGAAGGGCCTGCCTGTCGCTCAGTTTTCGTCCTTCAGCTGATTGCGGATGGCCAGATACGTTTCTGAGGAAATATCATGCTCAATCTTGCAGGCATCCTCCCGGGCAATTTCCTCATTCACCCCAATCTGCATAAGAAAGCGGGTCAGCACCCGATGCCGGTCATACATCCGCTGGGCGATTTCCTGGCCCTTTTCGGTCAGGGTAATATAATTTTCCTCATCCATCTGGATATAATCATTTTCCCGCAGCTTTTTCATGGCAAAGCTGACCGATGGCTTGGTAACGGAAAGCGCGGCGGCAATATCAATCGAGCGCGCATAACCCTTCTTTTCGTGCAGCATCAGAATCATTTCCAGATAATCCTCGGCTGATTTATGGATATTCATCAGGTTCCTCCTTCCATGGGTCAGGGGCGGAGCAATTTCGCTTCTTTCATGCAAATGCATCTTCTAAAAAGCGGCATGCCTATGCAGCATGCCCCGGCTTACTTTTCATAGGATGATCGCCCTTTCATTATAGCATGAAAAATCCGGTCAGGCAAGTGCCAGGAAGGGAATTTGCACTCCGCAGGGCATAAAGCGCCGGAGAATGCCCGCAAAGGCGCGCCCGTCCCGCTTACCTCCATCCGCTGCCAAGGGCCGCGCTGATTTTTTCGGCATCGGGGCCAACGGCCAGAACGATGAACGCGTCCTTTTCCATGACCCGGGCATTTTCCAGCTTGTAGACCTGGGCGGGCTGATAATCGCGATACTGGAATAGCTGCTCCGCCAGGTATTCCTCAGCGGCGCGGCGAATGGCGGCCCGATCCGCCGATGCCTTCACCTCAAGCACCAGAATCATTTCCGGCGTGGCGCGGCTTGCATCCCGGCGCATCACCCAGGCAGAAAGCGCCTCCGCATCGATCAGCAGATATTTTTCCAGATAGCTTTCGTTTACATCCGTAAGCTCGGCAAAGGCATCCGCCTGCTGAATCCGCCCGGCAATTGCTGCGCAGTCGTCAGGCGCATTCTTTTCCCCGGCGGCGCAGCCGCTGAGCAAAAGGCAGAGGGATAAAAGCATAGGCAGGATTTTTTTCATAATGGTTCTCCTTTCTCATTCAAGCCCTTCCGGGTATGGTACCGTCTGCCTGCGTACCTGCTCAATCAGCATGGAATAGGCCCGGCTGCTCAGATGGAAGCCATCCCCGGCGTCATATTTTCCGGGCAGATAGCCCTCACTGTCCACCAGCAGATGGTAAAGATCAATATAGTAGAAATGTCTGCGCTGGGCCAGGGCAAGCAGCGCCCCGGCAAAATCAGAATAGCGCTTCACCGGCACATAATGCTCCCCGGTCATGCGATGACAGGCCATGGGCGGCGGCGCAATGACATAAATCAGCGCATCGGGGAAATGGGTGATCAGCGCATCGGCCAGCCGCTCATAATCCGCAATGATATAGCTGACGGCGTAATTATCCAGACCATTGGAGCCCAGCAGCACATAGATTTTTTTCGGCGCATATTCCGCCGCCATTTCATAGGTGGTCTTCCGCTGCTCCGAGCCCCGGACGCGAAACTGCTTCCGCCCCACAGAGGCCGGGCTCATGCCGATCTGCCAGACGAAATGAGCCGTTGGCAATTCGCCAAGCAATTCCACATATTCCATCATGGAATCGCCGATAAAAACCGCATCGGCAAAATAATCATCCCCCTCGGGCGAATGCTCCTCCACCTGAGCCCGGGGATAATCGGGATGATAGCGCGCCTGAAACATCGTGCCTTCCCCCCGGACGGGGCAGGGCAGCATCAGCAGCGCCAGCATCAGGCTTATAAGCCTTCCAGAAATGCAATGGTGCGGCCGCCCGCCAGCGTATTCAGCCCATAAACGCACAGGATCGCCTCCCCTTCATTCTGCCCAAACAATTCGGCAATATTGCCCGCATAATAGCGGGGATCCACCGCCACAATGCGCTGATAATGCTGCCCCAGCAGCGGAAGCAGGGCATTGGCGTAGGAATCCTTGATCACCAGCAGCGTGCCGCCCTCCGCCTGATCATTTTTAAGCTCTATCAGCCCATGATTGCCATAGAGCAGCGCGGCGTACCGATCCCGCTTTTCCAGCGCGCCTGGATCAAGAAGCGCCGCTTTTTCCTCCCCGTTTATCCAGAGGCGCACGCCCGCAGGCAACGCGCAGGAAAAATCATCCGCTCCAAGCCAGGGCAAGGGATAGCGGGCATAGAAGCTGCCATAAAAACCCGGATACCTTTGCACCTCCGGCATTTCCCGGGCATCCAGCCCCAGGGCCCGGCAGATGCATTCATAGCCGATCTGCGCCCCAAAGGCCGTCCAATGATGATCCGTGGCGTAAAAGAGCAGCTTCCCCCGCTCCTTCCCCTCAAGAAGCGAAGGAAGCAGGGGCAGAAGCGGGGTTTCCTCCTCAGCCGCGGCAAGGAGCGCCGCTTCATCCGCCGCCGGGGCATGGGCGGGCATTTTTTCCGGATACACAGCGGCAGCGGAGGGCACAGCCAGAAGATACACCGGCTTGCCTGTTTTTTCCGATAAAGTGCGCAGCGCGGCGGCATTCATGCGTACGTTGCGCTCGCTAAAGCCATCGGAACGGTTAAAGAGCATCCCATCACCCACAAGCGTATCCCCGACGCTCCTTCGGCCCAGCAGCCCCTGCATGGCGGAATACAGCGAAACAAAGCCATCCCGCAGGGGCAGCTGATCCGCCGCAAAGCGCTCCGCCTGCTGGGAAAAGCTGCCTGACAGAAAGCCAGAGGCCGTAAAGGCTGGCCGCTCCGCCAGCATTCGGTTTTCCATTTCGCTCATTTTCCTGCCCGGCAGCGCCGTCTGGCATACCGCCAGGGCCAGCAGCAGCCCCATCATCAGAAAAAACAGCATCGGCTTCTTCATCGGCCTTCCCCTCTCAGAATCGGAAATACAAAAAGGGATTATAGGAGGCTTTGGCAAGGGAGGCAAGGCTTAACAGCAGCGCGGCAAGCAGCAGCGCCAGGCGGAGCCATGCCCTGCGGCGCAGTAGCCTCTTCAGCCCATCCGTTACAGGGGGGATGCAGAAAACCGCGCCCAGGAGCAGGATGCCCGCAAATTCCCGAAGCCAGAAAAGCGAAGCGGAGGATATGCGGAAGCAGAAAAGATCGGAAAGATAGCTTCCAAAGCCGCTCAGCCCCGGCGAAACAAACAGCACCCAGCCCAGCATCACGCCAAGCAGTGTCAGCGCCCGCCGCAGGGGCAGCGGCAGCCGAATATGCCCGGAAAGCACGAATTTCTCCGCGCTCAGCAGCAAAAAATACCAAAGTCCCCATAAGACAAAATTCCAGTCTGCCCCATGCCAAAGGCCGGTCAGCCCCCAGACGATCAGAAGATGAATCGCCGTGCGCCCCCTGCCCCGGCGGCTTCCGCCCAGCGGAATGTAGACATAATCCCGAAACCAGCCGCTGAGGGTCATATGCCATCTGCGCCAGAAATCCGTGATGGAAACGGCGGCGTAGGGATGATTGAAGTTTCGGGGGAAGGAAAAGCCCAGCATCCGCCCCAGGCCCATCGCCATAACCGAATAACCCATAAAATCAAAATAAATCTGCATCGTATAGGCGCACAGAGAAAGCCAGGCGCAGGCAATATCCCCCGGCACGGCGCGAAGCTGCTCAAAGGCCTCGCCCAGAGGATTGGCCAGAAGCACCTTGGCTGCAAGCCCGGCAATAAAAAGCGCCGCGCCGCTCTCCAGCGCCTGGCCGTCCGGGCGGCGGCGATGATGCAGTGCCTCCTGTAAATCGCCATAGCGGACAATAGGCCCGGCAATCAGCTGCGGAAAAAGGAAAAGAAACGTGCCAAAGGCCACCGGGCTTTTTTCCGGCTGCGTTTCCTTCCGGTAAACATCGATCAGATACCCCGCCGCCTGAAAAATGAAAAAGCTGATGCCAAGGGGCAGGGAAAGCCCGGATAGAAGGGCGGATTCCGCACCGAAAATCCCCAGCAGAAAGCCGGCATATTTATAGAAGACCAGCGCACCGAAATCACAGATCAGCCCGAAAAGTAGCGCCGCCCTGCGCCCGCTCTTGCTTTTTTTCCTGGGTATCAGCACGCCCAGACCCCAGTTAAGCAGCAGCAGCGCCGCAAACAGCGGCACCTGGCGCGTATCGCCCCAGGCATAGAAAAGCAGACTGGCAAGCAATAAAAAGGCATTCTGGAGCCGCTGCGGCAGCAGATAGTGGATCAGAATCACGGCGGGAAAAAAATATAAAAGAAAGGAAAGGCTGGAAAACAGCATGCTTCTCCCCCTTTCCTTCCGCTTATGCAATCATCTTCCGTATTATACATTTTTTTCCTGTTCCTGTCAACTGCCGGCAATTGCTCCTTTTCTCCCGGCGCAATGGAAAAAGCGCTTTCCCGTCCTGCAATAAGACGGCAAAGCGCTTCATGAAAGCCGATTATGAAAAACAGACGATGGATTTATTACTTGGTGCCAAAGAGACGATCGCCCGCATCGCCCAGACCGGGCAGAATATAGGCATGATCATTGAGCTTTTCATCCTGGGCCGCCACATAAATATCCACATCGGGATGATCCTTCTGGATGCGGGCAATGCCCTCGGGCGCGGCAATCAGGTTGATCAGACGGATATTCCGGCAGCCGCGCTTTTTCAGGAAGGTAATCGCCGCAGAGGCGCTGCCGCCGGTGGCCAGCATGGGATCCAGGACAAACAGCTCCCGATGCTCCGCATCCTCAGGCAGCTTGCAGTAGTATTCCACCGGCTGAAAGGTTTCGGGATCGCGATACAGACCGATATGGCCCACCTTGGCGTTGGGGATCAGCTGCAGAATGCCATCCACCATGCCCAGGCCCGCCCGGAGAATGGGGATGATGCCGATGGGCTTGCCGGCCAGCATCTTGGCGTTCATTTTGCAAAGGGGGGTTTCGATTTCCACCTCCTGGGTGGGCAGATCACGGGTCACCTCATAAACCATCAGCATGGAGATTTCATCCAGCAATTCCCTAAATTCCTTGCAGCCCGTATTCTTATCCCGCATAATGCTCACTTTATGCTGAATCAACGGATGATCGAACACATGAACCTTGCTCATCGAAAAACCCTTCCTTTCGTACTTGCCATTTGGATGGAATGCCTGCATCAAAAAATCATCGTACCCGCAATATTATAGCTCAATTGCAGGGCCTTGGCAAGCATGCGGCCTGGAAAAAATGCAGAAAATCTTTGGATTGCATGGCCCTGACGCCGGGAAAGGCTCCCCGCGTGGCGCAAAAATGCCTTTTTCTTCCTATAAGATGTGATTATGTCATGGATCCATCAGTACCGCAGGATCGGTGCTGATGACGGTGGGCTTATGCAGCGACCAGATATTGGGCTTGCCGTCCCCATTATTCTGCCCATCGCCGCCCGATCCTCTTTTCGCGCTGACGCGCACCGGGAAGGGCGAATCGCTGCTGCGGCCGGTGTGCCTGTCCTCAATGGGCGAATGACCCATCTGCTTTACATAGGCCCGATAGAAATTGGTATAATCCCCAAAGCCGGATACACTGGCCGCCATGGAAGCGGATACGCCGTTGAGCAGCAGCTGCTGGGCGTAATTGAGCCTTCTTCTGTTCACATATTCCATGGCGGTCACCCCAAGATGCGTGCGGAAAAGCTGGTTCAGCTTGCTCTTGGAGATATGGCCGCAGGCGCTCAGATCATCCAGCGTCATTTTCTCCGTCAGGTTCTGATGAATGAAGGAAAGCACCGCGGCCAGCTCCCGCTGATTGCTGTAATAATCAGGATAATTGGCCGTGAAGCGCAGATCGCCCTCATGAATCATCAATACGCCCAGTATGGCCTCCAGAATCACCGCGGCCATGGTATCGCATACCTTTTCCGACATGCCGATCACCCGTTCCGCATCCCGCATCAGCGGCAGGATGCCCAATTGATCCGCATTGGAAATGATATGCTGCATTTTGCAGCTGCCATCGCGGATGCTCTGCTCGGTGGGCAGCCCGCCCATGAGCAGCTGGCGGCGGTTGATATCGATGATTTCCTCGGTAAAATGAAAGGTGAAGCGCTCATAGGGCGCATCCGTCAGGGCGCGGATGCCGTGAAAGACATTGGGGGCAACGATCACCAGGGTATGGGGCTGCATCACATATTCCGTCCCGGCGTAATTGTAATGCACATCGCCGGTGAGAAAATAATACAGCTCATAGAACGGATGGCTGTGGATATGATAATGCTCCGAAACGATATGACTGATGTTGTGGCCCAGGGAATAGGTTGCCGAGCAGAGATCGGTAAACATGCTGTATCCCTCGCTTTCTTAATGGAAGCCCTATCCATATTTTACACGAACCGCCTGAAAAATACAAGAAAATATTGCATTAATCCTTGCTTATACCTGGCATGTTTCTTGATTTTCCTTGTCGTTTGTTTTCAAAGGTGGCATTTATGGCATATCGCATAGCCGAAATAAAATATTTGCAATATACTAAATGATATTAGCAATGGACATTGTGTTATTTCTGCCATAGAATAAAGCCAGATTGATGCATGGCGCATCACAATCGGCAATATCACAGGAACATCCTGTGAAAAAAGGAGGAAAACCCACATGAAGAAACTCTTGGCATTGGCTCTGGTGCTGTGCCTGGCGCTGTCTGCCGTTCCCGCCCTCGCGCTGGATCTGCTGCCCGCCGGGGATACCTATCCCATCAAGACCGATAAGGTTATCACATGGTATAACCAGGATAACATTATCCCCCACGAAAAATTTGCCAACGCGGATGAATCTCCCTTCCATATTGGTCTGGAAAAGATTTTCGGCGTAGAAATCGAATGGTCCTTCCCCACCACCGGCGCTGACGGCAACACCATCACCCAGGCGCTGCTGGCCGATCCCGCCAATCTGCCTGACATCATGGGCGCTTACTTCAGCTCCAATGCCAGCCAGTACATCGATGACGAAATTATCTGGGATCTGACTGAATACCTGCCCGAATATGCCCCCGCCTACTGGCATTTCCTGCAGACCCATCCCGATTATGACAAGGCCATGAAGACCGACGACGGCAAGTATTATTCCTTCGGCTTCTTCCGTGAAGACGGCGGCTGGAATGATACCTATCAGGGCCCGGTCATCCGCACCGACTGGCTGAAGGAATGCAACCTGGAAATCCCCACCACCATCTCTGAATTCGAAAACGTCATCCGCGTTTTCAATCAGAAGTACGGCGCGAAGTTCAACTCCGCCTATGGCCCCCGCTGGAAGGCCTGCGGTCTGGCCGGTGCTTTCGGCTCCTATGCCAATGCCACCACCGATTATTCCTGGTATGTGAAGGACGGCAAGGTCGGCTTCGCTCAGGCTGATGATTCCTGGCGCAATTACATGTCCTGGCTGGCCGGTCTGTGGGCCGATGGCCTGATTGACCAGGATATCCTCTCCGAAGATGATACCACCATCAAGACCAAGGTGCATAACGATCTGTGCGGCATCGCCCTGACCTCCATGGGCCAGATGAACAACTGGAACAAGGAACGCATGGCGGATGGCAAGGAAGCCGTTTGGATGGGCATCCCCTATCCCACCGATGAAGATGGCAACATCACCTCCGTTTTCGGCGGCCTGGGCATCGGCAATAAGACCAACGTCATCACCCGCAGCGCGGATGAAGAAACCATGAAGATCTGCCTGCAGATGCTGGATTACGCCTTCACCGCCGAGGGCTTCCTCTACTGGAACTATGGTGAAGAGAATGTTTCCTGGGTGATGGGCGATGACGGCGTGCCTCAGTTCACCGCTCTGGTTAATGAAGACGCCGATACTGATCCCATGACCAAGTACAACGGCACCACCTGGGGCCGCGAGGGCATCCAGGCCACCAACCTGCTCTACCTCAAGAACAGCGAGGCCGCTATCGCCGCCAACGACACCTGGTTCTATCTCTTCGGCAAGGATGAATACTTCGCTGATCCCGCCGTCTATGAAAAGACCCTGGATGTCACCGGCCGCTGGGTGTACCCCGTCTCCATCACCTACACCACCGCTGAATCCGATGAGCTGGATATGATCGGCGTGAACCTGTCCACCTATGTGGAGCAGAGCTATGCCGAATTCCTCAACGGCACCAAGAATATCAATGACGACGCCGTATGGCAGGATCACCTCAAGAACCTGGAAAGCTATAAGCTCTCCCGCATTCTGGAAATCCGTCAGGCTGCGTACGATCGTTATGCCGCTCGTTAACAAGCAAACCATAGCTGAAAGAGGCGCGTAATACCAAGTTTTGAGCCTCTGATCTGCCGCCTGTAAACGACGGAGGATGGCGGGAGGCGCGAAAGCGCTTCCCGCTGTTTCCATACAATCCCGATGAGAAAAAATGCAAGGAGGCTGAAAAGTGTGCAGCTGAAAGCCAAGCATTCCTCTCCCCCACAAATCAGCCAGCATACCTTCCGGCTGGGCCATCGCCTGGCCCGGGACTGGAAGCTGAATAAATGGAAGTATGTGCTGATTATTCCCGTGCTGGTCTATCTGGCCATATTCGCCTATAAGCCCATGTACGGCCTGGTGATCGCCTTCAAGAATTACAAGATTACCCGCGGCATCGAGCGCAGCGCCTGGTGTTCGCCCTGGTATTACTGGTTTGAGCAATTCTTCAATTCACCGAATTTCTGGCCTCTGCTGCGCAATACCTTTACCATCAGCGGCCTGACCATTCTTTTCGGCTTCCCGGCCCCCATCATTCTGGCGCTTTTGCTCAACGAGGTGCGCAATAATAAATTCAAGCGCACCGTGCAGACCATCACCTACATGCCCTACTTCATTTCCATGGTGGTTACCTGCTCGCTGATCAATATCTACTGCAAGCAGAATGGTCTTTTCAGCCAGATCGCCACCTTCTTTGGCGGGCAAGGGCAGAATTATCTGGTCAATCCCGCCTGTTTCCGCACGATCTATGTCCTTTCGGATATCTGGCACGGCATCGGCTGGAATTCCATCATCTACCTGGCCGCTCTCTCCGGCATCGATCAGGAGCAGTATGAGGCCGCCCGCATCGACGGCGCCAATCGCTTCCAGCAGCTTCTGCATATCACCCTGCCGGGCCTGCTGCCCACCATCATGATTCTCTTCATCCTGCGTATGGGCAGCATCCTCAACGTAGGCTATGAAAAGATTCTGCTGCTCTACACCCCCTCCACCTACGAGGTCGCCGACGTCTTTTCCACCTACACCTACCGCATCTCTCTTGGCGCCACGAACCCGATGTATTCCCTGTCTACGGCGGTGGGGCTGTTCAATACGCTGGTCAATATCGTCTTCCTGCTGATCACCAATTACTTCAGCCAGCGGTTTACCGAATCCAGCCTGTTCTAAGGGAGGCGAAAGAGAATGAATAAGCAGAACAAACTGAATCCCCGGAAAGCGGGAAACGCCATCAAGCGAACCTGGGGCGATAAGGTATTTGATTGTATCAATACCCTCATCCTTCTGGCCCTCTGCTTTGTGACGCTCTACCCCATGTGGTATTGCCTGTGCGCCTCCTTTACGCAGAATAGCTATCTGGTGGCCCATCAGGGGCTGATCATCTGGCCCCACGGCTTTACCACCGGCTCCTATTCCCTGGCCTTTACCCATCCGCTGCTGCTTTCCGGCTACAAGAATATCCTGATCATCCTGGCGGTTTCGCTGCCGCTGAATATCGTGCTGACGCTCTTTGCCGGCTATTTCATGGCCTCCAAGGGCGTGATGTTCAAGCCGATTGTTCAGTTCCTCATCATGTTCACCATGTTCTTCTCCGGCGGCATGATCCCGTCGTACCTGAATATCCGCTCGCTGGGGCTGTATAATTCCCTCTGGGCGCTGATTCTGCCCGGGGCCATGAGCGTATACAATTCCATCATCTGCCGCACCGCCATCCAGGCCGTGCCAGACAGCCTGACGGAATCGGCCTATATCGATGGGGCCAACGATCTGATCATCGTTTTCAGGATCATTCTGCCCCTGATCATGCCCACCATCGCCGTGCTGCTGCTGTATTATGGCGTGGGCCACTGGAATTCCTGGTTCAATGCCTCCATCTACCTGATGGATAATGAAAAGCTGCCCATCCAGAATATCATGCGCTCGATCCTGATCGCCAATTCGGGCGTGCTGAATTCCGCCGCAGCCGAAAATGATAAGGTGAATGAATTCGCCGAATCCATCAAGTATTCCACCATCATCCTGACCACCGTGCCCGTCCTCTGCATCTACCCCTTCCTCCAGAAATACTTCGTCAAGGGCGTAATGGTCGGCGCGGTGAAGGGCTGATAAAAAGACGGAGACGGGTGTTTTTCCCCCGTTCCTTCGATCAGAAGCATCCCTGCCAGCATCATTCCAAATGAAAATGCTGCATTGGACGCGTAACCGGGGGAAAATTTTGCAGGGAGCCGCTTTTGTGATCAAACGCGGTTCCCCTGCATCCCACCTCCGATAACCGGTTCCGGATGCTTCATGAAGTAATAGAACCCGATTGAATGTCTGAACCGCAAAAAGCAATAGCAAAACAGCAATGCTTTCAAGGTGAGAGCATTGCTGTTTTCTTTCTCGTTGCAATTATTCTTTTGCTCCACTGGCATTCAATCCAGCTTTCTCCCTTTTGCTGATCTGGCATTCAATTTGGCAGGAACCAACCATGAACCATCCAGAGCCGGTTTTCGGAGGGGGTGCGGGGGAACCACTTTTGACTCAAAAGTGGTTCCCCCGCAAATATTTCCCCGTATCCCCGTCCCCATCACCCGCCGCAGGGGATGATCTGCAGCCCTGCGCCCATGCGATAATGCGATCCATCCCGATCAAAAAGCAGCATCCATTCCGCCCCGCCCACATGCAGATTGGCAACGCAGAAATAGGGCCACTCCTCCGGAATCATGGGATCAGCCGTCGGCACGCCATCCGTGCCCAAACGAATGCCCAGCAGCCCGTCCAGAATCAGATCCGCAAAGGTAGAATGATTGTAATCCTTTCCCCGCTCATAGCCGCCGCGCGCAGGATTCCAATGATCCGCCTTCAGCTCCCTCCGGGCAATCCATTCGCCGGTGTAGGGATCCATATCCTCATCGATCCAGGGCTTCCATCCGCCGGATGCATCCCGGATGCGATGGGCATAGGCGTATTGCCTGAGCAGCGCATAATAATCCCCCGCCGTAAAGCCGGGCACGGCGGGATACTCCCGCAAAAGCCGGGCGGCAGCCGTCAGGGTCTGGGCGGTGGCAAAGGGCCAGACCGGGCCATTCCAGAGGCATTCGTGGGCCTGCGGCGCCATGAAACGCGGATGCCGCTGCTCCGCCGTGGTGAGCCCCCAGGGCGCGGCAAAGCCTTGAGAATCCTGAAGCTGCAAAATGGCGGCCTCATGACCGGGCGTTGGCAAGCCGAAATACCAGGGAATATAGCCCGTCAGCTCCCGCACATAACGGGCATCCTTAACCGGTCTGCACGAAAAATCGCCCCGGCTCTCCGCCTCCGTGCAGGGAATCGTGCGGAAAAAATCCCCATCCCAGAGAAGCCGCTCCACCCTCTTCCGCAGCCGCTGCGCCTTTTCTTCATAGCGGCGGCTTGCTTCCTCCTGCCCGCTTCGGGCGGCAAGCCGGGAAATGGCCAGGGCATCGCCATACAGATAGCTGTTCATCGTGGGCCGAAAGCCCGGCCCGCTGTTGGAATATTCCATGCCGTCCCGATCATCATTGGACCAGAATAGCCCGCACGGACGAAGGCTTATGGTCTCCCGCTTTTCATAGAGGGAAATCAGCCCGGGCAGACATTCCTGCCCAAAGGCCCAATCCCCCTTCAGCGCGCAATAATCCTCCACCGCCGTGGCCAGCCACATGCTGTAGGAGAGGGAGCTTCCCTTTTCAAAGGCCCAGAAGCGGATGTATTCCCGCATCCAGCCCGCCCGATCCCGCAGCCATCGCCCCTCGCGAATATGATGGCAGCAGGCGCAATTGATGGTGTTATGGGGCCCGGCCCAGGGCACATCGGGCAGAAATTCGGTCAGTACATGCCCCGCTTCCGTTTCCTTCCAATGCTTCCGGAATACCCACCAGCGGAAATAATAGATTTCCTCCAACAGCGAATCCGGGCAATCAAGCAGCGGGATATTTTCGCCGAGCCATTCCGGGGCTTTATCGTTTGGAATAAGCCGGGTGCTGTTCTCGTCATCCTGCGCCTGAAAGCGATCAGTATATTGCCGCAGCTTTTCCAGTAAGGCATTCCTGATCATGTATTTTCCTCCCCCGGCAGCTTAGAACCGCAGCGTGTTTCCGGGCTGTATGGCCAGGCCGATCTGCTCCTTATGTCCATGCCTGCCATTATACCAAAGCATCCAATTTTCCCCAACATGCATCACAAATGGCTTATAACACGCCTCGTCATCCCATGCATTTTCGCCGGGCGCAATGATGGGATTCAGGCTGGAGCGCTCCCAATTCGTAATGCCATCCCGGGAGCGGGCCATGCCAATCTGTGCATAATCGATATTCTGATAGCCGATATAGAACATGCGATACCAGCCGTCCTCAAAAAACACATGGCAGCCCGCCACCTTCGCATGCTCCCAGGGAATGGCGGCATCGGCGGAAAAGACGGGATTAAACGGGCTTTTGCTCCAGCAGCGGCCATCCCGGCTTTCCGCATAGCCGATGGCATCGGGCTCATACTGCTCCCCGCCGGAATACCACATCCTGAAAATGCCGGCTTTTTCATCCCATTCCACGTTGGGACACATCACGCTGTTCTTTTCCCAGGGCATTTCTGCCCGCAGAACAGGCCTGTCCCCAGTGCGGGTAAAATGCACGCCGTCCTCGCTCACCGCATGAAAAATATCCGATGTGCCCGCTTCATGCCCGGGCATGCGCTGGCCGGTATACCACATATGGCTGATGCTGCCCACCTTGACCACGCACGGGCGGTTCAGGGCATCCTCCCAATGCTCGGGCGTCTGCCGGGGCGCAATGCAGATTTCCGGCTTGCTCCAATGGATTCCGTCCTCGCTTGTGCAAAGCGCGATGGAATGGCAATCGCGCCATGAAAAATACATGAGCATGCGCCCGTCCTCTTTCCGCATGGAAAGATCAAAGCAGGTGCCGATTTCGCCGCCAAGCAGCGGATTTTCGGGATGCTTTTCCCAGCCGCCCCGGGCACCGCGAAAGAAATTCTCCATTTTCTCCATCATCCTTTCCTGTATCGCTTGCCGGGCGCACAGGATGAAAAAGCGAAAATATCCCTTGCATCCCCGCGCCTTCAGGAGTATGATAATCAATAGACGGCGCTTAATTCTATGCACGGTGGAGGAAAAACTATGCAGAATCGCTCCAATTTGCCAATAGAGCTGGATCAGAAAATACTGGCGGAGGATTTTCCCGCCTCCTGTCAGTATTATACGCAGCATTATCAGAAAAGCAATAGCCTGCATTATCATGACTGCATGGAGCTGGGCCGCTGCATCAGCGGCAGCGGCGTGCAGTATATCGGCGGCGAAATGTATTCCTTTAGCCCAAATTCCATCACGGTTCTTCTGCCCGCCTGCGTGCATGATTCCCATATCATCATGCAGGATCCAGCCGAAAAGCCCAGCCAATGGCAGTATATTTTCATTAAACCGGAAGCGCTGGGCATCAAAAATCCCCTGGAAAAGAGCTTTCTGACTATGGAAAAAAGCCTGTGCAGCCTGTTTGAAATAATGTTTGCAGAGCTTGCTGAAAGGCCCGGGGGCTGGCAGGAGCAGATGCTGCTTTTGCTTCCCGCATTTCTTCGGGCGGCCAAACGCAGCCTCCCCCAGATAAAGCCAATGATGCACGGCCCCATGGCCCAGCAGATCGAAGCGGCGCTTCATATCATTGCCAATGAATACCCCCAGGCGCTGAGCGTCAGCGGGCTTGCCGACCGATGCAATATGAGCGTCAGCTATTTTCGCAAGCTCTTCACCATCAATGTGGGCATGAGCCCCCAGCAGTATATCCTCCATGTGCGTCTCTCCCATGCGGAGCAGCTATTGCGCGCCACCGATCAGCAGATTCTATCCATCTCCCAGGAGACCGGCTTCCAGACGCTTTCCTCCTTCAACCGCCATTTCCGCCGGGTATACGGCATGCCGCCCAGCGCCCTCCGCCGGGGAAAATGATGGGCTTCGCCATAATGTCATAATCTTAGAACAATTTTATGCAGGCCATTGCGAAGGCGCGGCTTCTGTGCTAAAATAGGCGATGTGGGAGGAAGAAAATACTTCGGCGTGCAAAAGCTGTTATAACAATGCAAAAAAATGCCGCCTGCCTGCTGCTGTCCTCCGCAAGGAAAACGATAGCATTCGCTCCGCAGTAGCGGATAAAATGCGGCTTTTGCCCACAAAAGCAATGCACATCAGGAAAAAACAGGAGGATGCCTATGGGTGCCATGCTGATAGCGGTCATTTATCTGATTTTCGTAAGCCTGGGGCTGCCGGATTCCCTGCTGGGCTCCGCCTGGCCCGTCATGCAGGGGGATTTTCATGTTCCCTCCTCCTATGCCGGGTATATCTCCATGACCATCTCCTGCATGACCGTTTTCTCCGCGCTGCTCAGCCCGCGGCTGATCCGCCGGTTCCATACCAAATGGATCGTCATCGTTTCCATCGGCCTTTCGGTGGTGGGGCTATTGGGCTTCTCCTTTTCGGGGCAGTATTGGCTGCTGTTCCTCTTTGCCATCCCCTATGGCCTGGGCGCAGGCTCTATTGATGCATCCATCAATCATTATGTAGCAAGTCATTATTCCTCCTCGGTCATGAATTTTCTGCATTGCTTCTATGGCCTTGGGGCCGTAATCAGCCCGTATATCATGTCCCTGGCGCTGAAAATGGCCTGCTGGAATGAGGGCTACCGCTGGACATCGTATATTCAGTTGGGGATTATGCTGGTGTGCATCCTTTCCCTGCCGCTCTGGAAAAAGAGCGAAGGCCGGGCGGAGGAGGAAGCCCAGGAAAGCGCGGGCATCAAGGAAACGCTGCGGGTGCCCGGTGTTATCCTGACGCTCATCGCCTTTTTTGCCTATTGCTCCGGGGAGGCCACCTGCTTCCTTTGGACGCCCAGCTATTTTGCCGGAACCAGGACCGGCCTCAGCGATGAAACCATCGCCTCCTTTGGCTCCCTGATCTTTGGCGGGCTGATGCTGGGGCGGCTGATCTCCGGGTTTATTTCCAATAAGCTGGGGGATCGGCTGCTGATCCGGGCGGGCATTGCGCTGGAATTGCTCGGCATTCTGCTGATAGCCCTGCCGTTTCAGGGGCATATCCCCGCCGTCATCGGCTTTATCGTCATCGGCACGGGCATGGGGCCGGTTTACCCCGCCATTCAGCATATGGCGCCCGCCAATTTCGGCAGGCGATACAGCGCGTCTGTCATCGGCCTGCAAATGGCCTCCGCCTATATCGGCAGCACGCTTCTGCCCATGCTCTTTGGCGTTATTCAGCAGCAAATCGGCATCAGGATCATGCCGGCGTATCTGCTGCTCTTTGCGCTTCTTAATATCGGCATGCTGGAAATCGCCTATCGGGTCATCCGCTCCCGCCGTGAAAAGGCAAGCCAGGCGGAATGATCCTCCCCGCCGCATCCGCCCAATAAAAAATCCCTGAAATCACGCAGATTTCGGGGATTTTTTTGTTCACCGCGAAAAGATGCAATATGGCCGCCTTTTTCATTTGATCAACCGGCATTTTGCATCGTAGCGCGGAAGGAAGGCCGTTCAGTCCCTGGCATCCAGCCCTTTGGTAAAGCGGGCCATCAGCATCCCCGTAACAGCCGCCACGGAGATTTCTGCCACAGGCATGGCCAGCCACAGGCTATCCGCCCCAAAGAGAGCGGGCAGAAGATACAGCATCACCCCGCCGACAATCAGCCCGCGGGCAAGGGAAATGCCCATGGCAGCGCGGGCCTTCAGGATGCTCTGGAAATAATAGGTGGCAAACAGCGTAAAGGGCGCAAAGAGATAGCCGATGCCATATTTCCGAAGAATAGCGGGAGCAATGGCCAATACGCCCTCCGTGGCATCCATAAAGAGGCGGATGATGGTTGTGGGCAGCGTCAGGGTAACAGCCATCCAGAACGCGCCAAAGACCACGGCGGTCACAATGCCGTATTTCAGCACCTTGCGCACCCGCTCCATTTTCCCCGCGCCGAAATTGGCAGAAAGAATGGGTTGGGCCGCCTGGCCAATGCTGTAGGAGCAGCATTGCACCACCGTGGTCAGGCTGGCAATCGCGCCGAAAACAGACAGGGCGTCATTATTCAGCAGCTGCAGAATCCGCCGATTATACAGCATGGTCATAATGCCCATGGCCAGATCGACAAAGAAAACCGAAAAGCCGATGGCGATAATTCGCCCGCAGGTGGGCAGCAGCCGCTTGGGCAGGACAAAACGCAGGGTATTTTTCTTTTTCAGGAAATGGGCCAGCATAATCGCCACGGAAAGCAGATTGCATAAGACGGTCGCCAGCGCCGCACCATACACGCCCATATTCAGCGTGAAGGTCAGCAGATAATCCCCGGCGATATTGAGAAGCGAGGTAAACACCACCGCAAAGGTAGCCAGCCCGGGATCATTGTCATTGCGCAGAAACGCCGCCAGCATCTGGCTGAAAATGAATACCGGAATGGCGGCCTTGAGCGGCTTCAGGTATTCCAGGCCAATTTCCATCAGTTCGCCTTCCGAGCCAAGCAGATGCAAAAGCTCCCTGTCAAAAAAGATCATCAGCAGCCAGACAATAAGAGTAATTCCCGTGGTGGCGATCACGGCGGCGGTAAACATGGCATTGGCCTTCCGAATGCCGTTTTGCCCCTTGGCGTTGCTGTAAAGCACGCTGCCGCCGATGCCCGTCAGAATGCCCAGACTGCAGATAAACGACCACACCGGCATCACCAGCGCGATGGCTGCCGTGCCCGTGGGCCCGGCATACTGGCCGATCACCGCCATATCCACCAGGGTATACACCGCGCCCACCAGCGCGCTGCCAAAGGCGGAAAGCAGATACTTGAGATACAGCGGTTTGATTGGTTTTTCTGTCATTTCCATGGTAAAAAGCCTCCATTCATGAAAGAATAAACGCAAAAATGCGCCCGGCCAGCAAAACAGCACCGGCTGCTTTGCCGACTCCGAGCGCACTCGGCATCTTATCAACTTCCCGGTTGCGACCGGGCGTTCTCCGATGATCACCCTATGGAATGCCCCGGGCTCTCCCCGGTGCAGGAGGATTGTATCTGCATCCGATCCGGCTGCGGAAAGGGTCACGGCGCGCGTTTGCAGCAGGATCGAATCAACCGCAGCGTCTACGATGCGTGCTTGCATCCATCCGGGCTGCATGCCGCCCGGGGAATGCATTCGTCACTCCTCCTTCCGGGCAAATAATCCCCTTTGCGGCCACTTGTCCTAAATCGGACAGGGAGCAGTATACGTCTTATCGTGCGCTTTGTCAAGAGCGAATTGCGGCTGCTTGGAAAATTTCCTTCAGGCACGCTATTGACATTGCATACTCCAGTCATTATAATGTCCCATGATGATCAAAGCGCCGATTCAGGCGCCATAAATGGAGGCAATGATGCAGTTGCAGACCGAGCAAATCACGCAAGAATGCAGGCTTTGGGAGCAAATAAACTGCCTGGCGAAAGAAGCATTCCCGCCGGAGGAATATCTCGCTCCCTCCGAGCTTATCAAAATGTCCAAGACCGGCAGCCTTGATTTTCTCGCCTTACTGAATGGAAACGTCTTTGTGGGCTTTATGGCAGTGCTGCTCCATGAGCAGCTTTCGTATCTTTTCTTTCTGGCCATTGACCCCTGCCAGCGCGGCAAGGGCTACGGCAGCCGGGCCATTGAAACGCTCAAGGCGGCGTATCCGAATAAGACCCAGGTTGTGGATTTTGAAATGCCGGATGAGAGCGCTCCCAATCAGGAGCAGCGGCAAAAGCGACGCAGCTTCTATCTGCGAAACGGCTACCGGGAAACCGGCCTCTTTCTCTCCTACCTGGGCGTGGACTATGAGGTGTTCTGCATGGGTGATAGCTTTGATGCAGATGCCTTCAAGACCATGATGGCAACGATTCAGGTTGAGGGGTTTAACCCCCGGTATTTTACAAAATAATCAGCGGTAAACGCAGGGGGATCGAACAGCTTCCGATCCATTTCTGGCCATTTTCTCTTTCTCCAGTCCTATATCAGTCAGCGGCTTACTCTCCACTTGGAGACAGTAGCCAGGCTGAAACGCAAAAGAAAAAGGGCTCTATAATAAAAGTTGGGGTGCAGCCAAAAAAGAGAAGACAAAGTAAGCCC